>JBGSSC010000353.1:0-5768 GCA_041737265.1 Terrimicrobiaceae bacterium
GCTCCATTCCGCGGGATTTGAGGGCGGCTCCCTTGATGGTGACGTGGCCGTCGGTGTCGAGGAGGGCGTAATTCTTTGCTTTGTAGCTGAACATCGAGCGGTATCGCCGGCCGAATTCTACTTCAATTCCGTCGGGCAGCATACCGGCCATCCCGCGGGCAAGCCCTTCGGTTGTTGCTCCGGGCGGCGGCTGAAAATAGATACCGTCGGTATCGATCTCGATGACTTTGGCCCCCTCCCCGCGCAGCCAATCGACCATGGAGCCGAGAATGGCTCTCCCCCGCGAAGCGACCTCCGCGGCGGCGGCAAAATCGGCGAGGTTTCCCTGACCGAAGCCGAGATAGCCATAGAATGAATTGATGAGTATTTTGAATGTGTTCTGAAGCGCATCGAGGCGCGACCGGGCGGCGGATTCCGGCTCCGAACGCATGGCGGCCTTGGCCTTGAGGCGGAAGCTGCGCAGCTCCCGGAGAAGCCCCAGAAAAATGCCCAGTTCGTCGGTGCGGGGGCCGATCCCGAAGGCGAGCATAATTGAGGGATAGAGCGATGCCGCATCGCAATGCCAGACGTCGCGAAGAACACCGGTTTCAAAAATCTCGGTCATGCCTCCTTCAAACGGCTCCGTCGGCGGAGGCAGTGGAATGCTGTGCCCGCGGCGGAGGTGCTCGCGAAGAAGGAGCGCATTGATCTTGGTGGCATTGCCTCTCAGCACCGAATCCTGATACGAAAGCGGAAAAATTTGCGTCTGGAAAAAATAACTTCCAGAGAGTGCGGCGGCGACGGCCCGTGTTTCCCGCACGTCCTGGAGAGCATAGGTGCGGAAGTCGTCCGCATCCGATCGATAGCTCGAAGCGATTTCCGCTCCGTCAAGGATCACGCGATCGGGCTCGGTGACACCAAGGTGGCGTGCGACGGCCTTGAGGCCGAAGCTGGCGAGTTCTCGGGCCCCTGTATCGTAGTGGAGAGCAAGGAGGTAGGTATCGACGAAGTGGCGTCCGTGCAGCGAAAAGCGTTCAAACTGAATCGCGCGTTCCGCGATCTGGAGGCGGGATGGCCGGGATGAGAGAGGCAGGCCGCCGCGGCCCCAGTTCAGCTTGAGTCCCTGAACCCTGGCGCGCGCTGCAAGAAACGGGAGGTCGAAGTTAAAAATGTTGTGCCCTTCGATGACGTCGGGGTCCCTCTCCTGAATGAGGCGGGTGGTTTCCTCCAACACGCGCCGCTCCGAATCCGGCGAGTCCGGTTCCACCCGAAGGAACTCTTCCCAGCCTGTGGAGTCCGAGAGCGCGATGGCGGCGATGGGATCGCGGGACGCATGGGAAAAGCCGAACCCTTGGGCGGTGTCGGTCTCAATGTCGATCTGCAGGCGCCGCAAGTCTTCGAAGGCGAGTCCTTTAAAAAGCGTGCGTCCGGTGGTGGCGAGGTATTGCTGTGCCGGGTCGTTCCAGGCAAAGAAGGGGATCTTCTCTTCCTTGAGTGCTTTCTGCACTTGCTGGAATTCTTTCCAGCCCGGGGCATGCACCATGCACGAGAGATCCAGCTTGCCCGCAAGACTCTGACTGCCGGGCAACTCACGCGCCAGCCAGGCGACCGGCCTCAGCGGGCAGCGTTCCGACACAATGGACTTGCCCTCCCGGCGAAAAACCGTCACTTCGCTGTCCCCTGCGGGTTCCACGGCTACGATGCCGGGGGTTGAGTCCGCTCCAAAGAGAATTTCGTTGTCGAAAAGATTGGCGGTGTCAGGCATTGTTGCATCCTGTGGGAGATCCCTTGAAGCCTGCAACCAAAACAGCACAGGTGTCCCCTGCCGCGCAGGCGGGCTGAAGCCATGTCACGCAGAAACCATCCCCCGAAAAAGGCCCGCAGACTCGATGTCGCGGCTGCGGGCACAATGCCCCACACGGTGCCGAAGCGGTGGGTCAAGTCGGTGGTGGCAATGTTTCTCCTTGTGCCTGCATGGGTGCTTACGCAGACCTTTTTCACGGCGTTCGCACGCACGGCGATCAACGACGATTTTTGGATCACGGCGGAATTCTGGTTTTTTTCGCTGGGAGTCGTTCTTTGGCTCGTGGCCTTTTTCGGACTGCCGCGGCCGCTATGGCTCTATGTCTTCGGGCACGAACTGACCCATGCGGTTTGGGTCCTTGCCATGGGGGGCCGCGTGCACCGTTTCCGCGTGACGAGGGAGGGCGGGCATATTCTCGCCGACCGCACAAATACATGGATTGCGCTGGCACCGTACTTTTTTCCGATCTACAGCGTGATTGCCATCGCGCTCTACGGGGCGCTTGCGCTCTTTGTCGATGTCTCCCCCTACCGGAACGTGTTGTATGCAGTGATCGGCACGACCTGGAGCTTTCACCTTACCTTCACTCTGTGGATGGTTCCGAAGGGACAACCCGACCTCCACTACGGAGGGACATTTTTTTCTGTGGTCCTCATCTACCTCCTCAATCTCCTGATTCTTTGTGTGATGCTCATCGTAGCGTCTCCGCAGATCACTTTCGCCGGCTTCGGGCGTGAGTTGCTGGATCACTGCATGGACTTCACGGTTGCCCTCACCCTGGCGCTAAACCGCCTGCTGAGGTGAGCGACTCGGCGGAACGCAGTGCGTACCTGCGGGCACTCTGCGTGGAATGTGGCGGAAAGGTTCGCTTCGATCGCTGGATGCAGGAGGCCCTGTACCACCCGCGATTCGGATATTATTCAGCCGGAATCCGGACCATCGGTGGCCGGGGAGACTTCGCGACGTGGCCAACGCTGGACGGCTCCCTGGCAAAAGCCATTTCCTATTGGCTGCGGCAGCACCGTTCGCGCGGTGCGCGTTTGCACGTAATCGAGATCGGGGCGGGGACCGGTGCGCTTGCGAGGGATTTGCTCGCACTCCTTGGCTGGTGGAGGCGGCCGGTTTACCACATTGTGGAGGTTTCGGACCGGCTCCGTGCGCTTCAGCAAGAAACTCTGGCGGGCCGCAAGGTGCACTGGCACAAAAACCCTGCTGCCGCACTTGAGGCGGCGCAGGGAAGGGCGCTTATTTTTTCGAACGAACTGGTGGATGCCTTTCCATGCCGGGCATTCCGGCGTGCTGCCGCCGGCTGGGAGGAACTCCATGTGATCCTGCGCGATGGCGGGGCTTGCGAAGAATGGATCAACGCACACGAGCTGCCGGATTCCGTTGCGCTTCAACACCCCTGGGCACAGGGACAGCGCATCGAAGTCCATGAGAGCTTCGCAGGTTGGCTCGCAGAGTGGACACCCTCGTGGAAGCAGGGCCGCATGATGATCGTTGACTATGGGGACACGTGCCCGGCCGTCTATGAACGACGGCCAGCAGGGACCCTTCGCGCTTATGCATTCCACCAACGCATCGAGGGCCGGGGATTATTGGACGGATTCGGCCGCCGTGACCTGACCGCCGACGTTAACTTCTCCGACCTTCTCCACTGGGCGGAAATTCAAGGGCTGGGAACAACGCCTCCGGTCCCCCTTACGGAGATGCCGGGAATCGCGGGAACTCCCCGCAGTGACGCTGCGGGTGCTTTCAAGGTCGCCGAGCTGGAAGCCTGTCGGCCTTGGAAAAAAACAGCCCCTTGATTTGCGGAGTTCCTGCCAAACAACGAAGAAAATCAGACCCGACGCACGGCTCGCGAGCCATCCCTACCGAAAAATTAGCAGGTCACATCGCCGAGGTGCCCGACATTTTTTTCCCATCCCGCTGTATTCTTAGTCGCAGAGACAAAAGGATCAACCGCCTCGAAAGGCTGCAAAAATCGGCACGTTGTGCCGATAGAAAGGCATTTCAGGACTTTTCGCTGCGAAAAGTCTTCGGCGGGGCAGGCACTGCCCCGCCAGCTAGTCCAGATCCTCGCCCACCATGTAGCGGGTGAAGCGGCGGATAATGATGTTTTCGCCGAGTTCCGCGATTTTGGAGCTGACGAGATCCTTGATGGTGACGTCGGGATTCTTGATGAAGCCCTGCTCGAGCAGGCAGACCGTACCGAAGAATTTGTCGACTTTGCCATCAACAATTTTGTCCACGATATTCGCCGGCTTGCCAACCACTTGGGCGGCGAAGATTTCGCGTTCGGCGGCAATCAATTTGTCCGGGACCTGGTCGCGGGAAACATAGAGCGGATGCGCGGCGGCGATGTGAAGGGTTATGTCCTTCACAAAATCGCGGAAGATCTCGTTCTTTGCGACAAAGTCCGTTTCACAGTTGATTTCGACGAGCACGCCGACTTTGCCCTGCATGTGGATGTAGGAAGCAACTGTGCCTTCCTTCGCAGTGCGGGAAGCCTTCTTTCCGGCCGAGGCAATTCCTTTTTTCCGGAGCAACTCTTCGGCCTTGGCAAGATCACCGCTGGTTTCGTCGAGTGCTTTCTTGCAATCCATCATTCCCGCGTTGGTTTTCTCGCGGAGTTCTTTGACAAGGGCAGGTGTGGTTTCAGGCATAAAAATGGGTGTTGATTCGTGTTCTCAAAGGCATCGCCACTGGTGGAACCAGGGCGGGATCATGTGGGCTATTCCGCGACTGCGTCGAGCTCGGTCGGAGCGGCGCCTTTGGCTCCGGCTCCGCGGGCTGTGACGATCGCGTCCACCAACCGTTGAAGGACAACACGGATCGAGCGGATGGCATCATCATTCCCGGCAATCGGGTAAGTGATGCGGTCCGGATCACAGTTTGTGTCAACAATGGCAACGATGGGGATCTTCAGCCGGGAGGCCTCGGCAACCGCGATCTCTTCACGGTTCGTGTCGATGATGACAATGGCATCCGGGAGACGGTCCATATCGAGAACGCCTTCAAGATTCTTGCGGAGCTTGGTTGCTTCGCGACGGAGAGCGGAGGCTTCCTGTTTGTTGAGACGCGCGAAGTCGGGGGTCTTTTCGCGGGCTTCGAAATCACGGAGACGTGCGACGCTTTTGCGGATTGTCTGGAGATTGGTGAGCGTGCCGCCCAGCCAGCGCTGGTTGACAAAGAACTGACCCGTGGCAACAGCCGCTTCCTTGATGGCTTCCTGCGCCTGCTTCTTCGTTCCAACGAAGAGCACCTTGCCCCCGCCTTTCACGATGTTGCCGAGGAACTCGCAGGAGGAAACGAGCTGGTCGACGGTGATGGAAAGATCGATGATGTAGATCGAATTTTTTTCCTCGAGGATGTAATCCCGCATCTTGGGATTCCAGCGTTTCGTTTGGTGTCCGTAATGAACCCCTGCTTCGAGGAGTTCGGTCATTGTTTCGGTTATGGCAGTGGGCATGGCAGGTATCCGCAGTGGTTTACTGTGCGCGGCGACGGGGGGCAACCCTGAGGTTGTTTAAATCGCGCGTCAGTGAATGAGACATCGGAAGAGTTTGATCGCGGGTGGTTTCAGCCCGCGATCTGTTGGGTTTCGGGTTCAGGTTGAATGATGGGGTCTCCCATGGCGATAATTTCGATGTCGCGGTTGCTGTGGAAGCCGGTTCCAGCAGGGATGAGATGGCCCATGATGACGTTTTCTTTGAATCCGCGGAGCGTGTCCACTTTGCCGAGTGTCGCAGCCTCGGTGAGCACGCGGGTGGTGTCCTGGAAGGATGCTGCGGAGATGAAGCTGTCCGTCTCCAATGAGGCTTTGGTGATACCAAGCAGGACGGGTGTCGCCTCGGCCGGTTTGCCGCCTTTCTGGATGACGAGTTCGTTTTCGGTATCGAAGTGGAGACGGTCCACCTGATCACCCCAGAGCAGTGCGGTGTCGCCGGGATCGCTGATCTTCACCTTGCGGAGCATCTGGCGA
>JBGSSC010000398.1:0-3187 GCA_041737265.1 Terrimicrobiaceae bacterium
CGACTTGCAGATCTTTTCGGATGCGGGATTCATCGAGGGGAATTTTCAGGCCGGCAAGATCCAGGATGGGCAGAGTGTTGGCGGTATAGATGTGAGGTGCATCCCAACCCGGAATTTTTTCGAAGGTCTTCATCTCCCCGCTCCACGGATCCTGGAGTTTACCGCTTTTTTCCAACAACACGGTGAAATGATCGCCTGACCAACCGGCAACAGAAATCTTGCGGGCGATCTTTTTGCAGGCGTTGCGGGATTGTGCGGCCAGATCGGGCTGGCGGGTTTCGTCGGTCATCGCGGCGGCCGCCGTCAGGGCGGCCAGAGTTTTGACGGCGAGATACGTCTGTTGCGTGCCAAATTGAATGGCGGGCGAGCCGTCGTCGATTGTATTGGCCACGCCCCGGTCGGGGATGCCGTCTCCATCGGTGTCGGCAGCAAGGAGGAAGCGTGTGAATCGGGCCAATGTGGCGGCGTGTCGGCGGACCCGATGGCGTTGTCCGGTACGGGCCGCATGAGCATGGAGGAGAAGAATCCAGTTGGCGGTTTCCTCGATTTCCATTTCGTGTGGATAATATTGGGTGCCGACGCTGCAGCCCCAGCCTATGTCATGCGAGAGGAAGGCGGCGTCTTTGCCGGCGGCCCCCAGGAGCACACCGGCCGGTTTCGCATAGTCCGTCCATTGATCAATTTCAAAGCCCAGCAACTCCGGCCACCAGATCAGATAAAACGGTGCCTGGGTAAACTCCACGTCCACGGTCGAGTGAAAGTAACAATTGCCTTCCCAGACGCTGAACCAATCGGTGCCATCCGGCTGGAGCGTCCACCAGGTGTTGACCTGCCAGCTATGCAGCGTGTGCGCCAGTAAATGATCCATGGCGGCTCCTCCAACGGGCGCGATGGCTTCTTTCGCAAAGGCATCGGCTTGATCCAGCACTTCCGCCGCATGGGATCGTGCCCAGCGCGAAACCGCCGCCAGACTGGAAAAATTTTTCGTGTAGCGGAATGGAGAGGGGATGTCGCGGATGGTGAGGGCCGGTGCGCTCCAGGTGGACCAGGTCACACGGAGGGAGCTTTTCTCCGCCCCCATTGAAGTGGTCGCGAGTCGAAAGCGCCGGCCTTCCAGTTTTCCCTGAACCGCGGTGAGGCGATCCCGTTGAGGAACCTGTTGATGGACGGGTTTGCGGCTCGATCCATCTGTGGAGTCAGGAAATGTCCGGGTGGCTTGAAACGACAGATCCAAAGCCCCGGCCCGGGTTTCCTGCTGGAATGGCCCCCCTTCGATTTCCAGAAACAGGTCGAATTTCACCGGTGGTGTCACCTTGGGGGTCCAGCGGAAATGCCCGCCCAGCTTGCGCACCTTGAGATCAAACACCAGAACCGGGGCGGTGGAGAAATCAGCATCACGAGGGCGGAAGGGACATGCGACAAGAAGCGTCACAACAAGGCCGGACCGGGCGTCCACTCCCTTGAGGCTCCAGGTGGCCGGGGTGGCCCTTTGGTCGAGCAACGAAAAGGATTCGGCATTTTCCATCGGAGCCAGAGGAAAAATCACCTCCCGCCCGCCGATCCGCAGGCCGGCTCGCAACCCGAAGCCGGGGGCTTCGTCAAAACAGGAAAACCGCAGCAGACGACAGCGGTTTTGCAGAGGCTCGAAAATCACGCCGTGGCGGGAACCGGTGACGGCGAGTGCATCAGACATTAGTTGCATGGCAGTATCAGTTTGAGGTTGTACGAAACGGGGAATAATGGAAGTCCGCAAAGTAGGCCGTGGCCGCTTCCGGTCATGCGGGGTCGAAATGGGTTTTCGTGTCGAATTAGCAGAATCAGCCATGTGCGCCCGTCATCATCTTCGCTCTGCGGGAGGGGGTTCCGGGTGAACGACATCGCACACAAATTGAAGGTCAGGCAGCACGCGGGCCACCTTGCAGAGCCCCCGCTCGCGCGCAATCAATCCCTTTGCGGTGATGATAAAGGTTGCCCTTGGTTTCATCGATGCAAGGAGTTCTGCGGTAATCAATCCGAGGGTCTCATCCAGCTCGGGCGCATGCAGCGGGTATACTCAATGACCAGATTTTCCAGAAATCCAATCATGCTGCAGCCTCAAAACGTGACGTGAATCTTGGTGACCGCTGCGGGATTGCGGCTCCAGTCGTCAAGGACGGCAGCGCTTTGCTCAAAAGGAGTGGTGATCGTGACTGTTTTTCCGGCTGGATAGCGCCCGCTCTTCAGCATCTGAATGGCCCGGTCGAAATCGGACCGGGTTGCGTTCCGTGAGCCGAGGATATCAAGTTCTTTGGTTATGAAGTCATTAGCTTCGTAACAAACCGGTTCCTTTGCATATCCAATGTAGACGATCCGTTCGGCGGACGCTGCGAGTTGGACTGCGGCCTTGAAGGTTATCGGAGATCCGACCGCTTCGAAGGTGACGCCGGCTCCCTCGCAAATGGTGAGGTCCAGGACGGCCTCCTTCAGGCCGTTTGACCGGCTGTTGACACTGTGCGATGCACCACATTCGCGGGCAAGGGCCAGCTTGGTGTCATCGATGTCTACTGCAATCACGTTGGCTCCCCGCTCCAGGGCGGCCGCGGCTATGGTTCCTAGACCGATCATCCCGCATCCAAAAACCAATACGGTGAGAAGCTGGCCATCCTTCAAGGTCTCCGGGACGTCCCCGCCCCGGGCGATGATTTCTCCAGCAATCTCGTGTCCCGGCACGCGCGGATAGGTAACGAGCGGGTTCAGTCCCCGATAGGTGTTCAAATCGCTGCCGCAAAATCCCACCCGGCATATCCGAAGAAGCACTTCGGTGCCTCGAGAATCGTTCATTTGGATCCCCGTTATATCTGTCGCCTTTTCAAACGATTCAACCTGCCCACTCCGCACCGTTATATGTTCACCTGCCGCATGAACCGGGCTGCGGAGCTTCTTGTGACAACCTCCCAACCAATCAAATTGATCGCACCCGCCACAGGCTATGAGGATCCCTTTCACTTCTCACGCGTTTTCAACCAGCATTTCCGCTGTTCGCCCAGCGAGTTCCTCCGAAACAATTCAAAGCCTGCAAGGTATCCGGGCAGCTTGTGATTATTTGCTTCGCAGCAAACAGACTTGGACTGTCTTGGATGCAATCACTCGTGCGTGACATTTTTGGAAAGGAGATCGCAATCTGATCGTCGCTGACGATTTGTGACAA
>JBGSSC010000399.1:0-4188 GCA_041737265.1 Terrimicrobiaceae bacterium
GGACAGAAACGCCGCCTTGCGATGCAAAATGCAAGAAGCATGGGAATGCAGTGGGCCCGCCAGGGCATAGCAACCAATACCATCGCCAACGTTTCCGCGATCCTTGACGACAACTGGGGCCAGTTCACAGCTGTGACCGCAGCCAGCAACATCTTCTCCACATCGCTCACCAGCTCCACCAACAACATCAACCATTTCGGACCGATGGGCATCGGCGGGTTCTCGATCCCTGTGACGGCCTCACTCGTCGGACAAGGATTCACGAACACCCGGATTTTTTTCTTCCGGTCGCGCTCTCCCCTTTACGGTGGATATCCTCTCACGGCGCAAACCAATCCGGCTGTTGGAGCAACGAACTTTGCGGGTATCCGGGTGGATACGAATGGCATCGCCCTCATGTTCGCAAACGCGGCCGGCACTTCGAGTGCCCCGGCTGCGCCTGCCTACAGTTTCTCTGCGAATCGCACGGTGGTGGTCACACCGGGTTCCTCGACCATCGCCCCGGCATCCCGGTTTCCGTTTGTGCCTGTGGCATCCGGTCCAACCGGAACGAATACCGCGTTCTCCGGCCAGTTGCCATCAGAGCCTGCGAGAACGTTCACGGTAAATCAACTGCGCGCCGAAGTGGATACCGCTTACAGCACGGCAAACGTAACGGTCACGGATCCACAGAGAAGCCCGACTTCGGGCACCGGCCAATTCCGGATCCTGGGCACGCTGCCCTCCTACGGAGGCGCCCAAAAAAACGTTCTCCAACTCAGTATTACAAGAAGCCCGAATCTGATCCTCATCGGCAATGCGCCTTCCGCAGGATATACGCAGGTGGATGCCAACCGCGTTCGCATCGCTCACTACGGGAGAACGTATGACTTCCGCATTACATCGGCAGGAGCCACCCAGTTTCTCGACGGCAGTACCTGGAGAACGTTTTCGAGCGGAAATTATGTGCGCGTGCAGAGTCAGGACTCCACAATTCAACAATTTGCAAAGCCCATGACGGCAACCGGGATCACGCTGAACGATTCATCCGGAAACCGGACCGTGGTCTTCGCCCCTCAGACAGCGGATCTGATCGCCATACGCAGCAATTCGATTACCTTTAATGGAACATCCGGCGATTCATCGACCGGAATCGATGCGGCGGTGCTCTACACCAGGACTGCCTATCAACAAAACCCTGGCGTCTCATTCCTTCTGCTGGGCCGCCAAGTCTCGACGACATCGTATAACGCCCAGCAACTCCTCTATCCAAAAACGTTCAAGGCGCGGGCGATTGTGGACGGATTTCCCCTTGTGCAATTGGTGCCTTCGACAACTTACACCTTCCGAGACCCTTCCAACGTGGACATCGTCCGATTTTCAACAACCGGGAGCGAGAAGCTTCAAATTCGCGCCGGGAACTCGAACGAGAGCCCGGTACTCGCCCATATCGCACAGGATGAGTTCGCCGAAGACATTTCCTTCGAATGGAGAAAGGCGCTTCTCGTCTTTGATGCGGCAAACACGATCAACGTCGAAAACAGCAGCAGCGCACTCACCTTTTCCTACTTTGATTCCGGCGAGATGGGAATTGCACTCGATACGGGCTCCAATGGCCAGCGTCCGCTTTACCTTTCGGTAACGGGGAGATCGGGAGTCGCAGACACCGCCACAACGCTCACTGGCGGAGGCAACCGGACATGGCGGATTGGCGCGACATTCGTCAACTCACCGCTCACGATGAGTGGCGGGAACTTCACGATAACCGGAGGCATCCGTTCAAACCGCAATATATTTGTGAGCGGGAGCGGGGTGACCACCCTTGGCAGGCAGACAACTACTACCGGCTTGGAGGAATTCTTCGCCGACCGGGTGGGTTGGATCGAATCGTGGCAGCCATGAAGCGCTCAGGATACTCACTGGTCGAGGTGGTGATCGCCGGGGCTCTGTTGGCGATCGGGATTGCTGCTGCTGCGATGTTGGCACATGTCCTTGTCCAGAACGAAGAGGCCTCGCTCCGCGTAACGCGGATATTAAACGCACAGGAACAAGCGGGACGCCTCTACCACCTCGGGCTGTCAACGACCACGATCACAAACATTTTGCCTGAATGGTGCACAAACAGCTCAAGTCCCCCGGCGGGCAGCATCAACCTCAGCTTTACCACCACAACGACGAATATCGCGGGAGTCATTGCAATGGAGCAGGCACTTTGCACCGTCCGCTACCGAATGGGCGGCCAGACCACCGGAACCGATACCATCCGCTCAAACACCGTGCTGCTCGTCCGTCCGACAATCCGCTAGCAGCTTGTCGGACTTGGAATCAACGGCATTCTCTGGAATGGGAATCCTGGAAATGCGGGATTTAGGATGACGGGCCTGCCGGCGGGCTTGTCAGAAGCTGTCCTCAGGTGCAAACTCGCGTTGGATTTCCACCGTCTTCTCTCATGCTGAAAAAAGTCGTCCTCACCAACATCTACACCAACAAAGCCATGGAGGTCATTGTCGATACCGACGAGGATGCGAAGGCGGTTCTGGGCTCCGGGAAAGCACCGAATGAGACGGCTTTGGTAACGGATATCACGGGGGCGGATGAACTCATTCATCGTGCAACGGGCAAAAAGCCCGACCTCCCTGAGATGGTGAACTTCTTCTCCGGCTTCGCCCGCTGTCTGGAGCGGAATATCTCGACCGCCAAGAGCCTCGAGCTCATGGCTCCCCGCCTCAAGTCTCCTCGCTACCGGGGAGCCGTCGCAGACATTTCAAGCCGCATCATGGGCGGCGACCGGCTGAGTGATGCCTTTGCGTTCCACACCGATCTCTTTCCGCAGGATGTCATCGCACTGATCCGCGCCGGTGAAGAGAGCGGGCAGATCCATGAAGTATTCAAGCAGATTACGCATGGCCGCCAGAAATCCCTGCGAATCCTCCGCAAGTTGAAATCGGGCCTTATTTATCCCGCAATCGTGCTGATCCTCGCGATGGTCGTCATCATCATCATGGCATTCACGCTGATCCCTGCGATCTCCAAACTGTATGCCGCGATGAATGCGACACTTCCGCTTCCAACGCAAATCATGATCGGTTTTTCCAACATCCTTCTCAGCCAGCCCTATCTGGTGATCGTGCCCATCGGAGGAATGTATATGCTCTTCAAGTATTGGTCGAAAATTTACCGGACCCCTGGCATCCAAATCGCGCTGACGAGGTTGCCTACCGTCGGCAATATCATCAGAAAATCCGCCGCAATGGTCAGTTTCCGGGCATTGGCCCTTTTGCTTCAGGCGAATGTGCGCATTGTCACAGCGCTGGAAATCACGGCAAAAAGCTCAAACCACGTCGAATTCGAGCATTTCTTTCTCCGGGTCCGGGATCACATCGTCGAAGGGTTGTCGCTGCCCGAAAGCTTTCTCATGGAGTCTTTCCGGCTGGGACCCGACGGTCGAACAGTCGCTGCGGTCGTTCAGATGGCCGGTGAGACGGGTGGCGTGAATGAAATGCTCGATGAGATTGCCACCGACTATGAGGAGGAACTCGATGGCATTGCTGCTCAGATTGACAAAATTATGGAACCCTTTGTGCTCGTATTGATGGGAATCATCGTAGGGGGCCTTGTTTATGCGATCTACGGTCCGATCTTCAACCTGAGCAAAGTCATCCTTCCCCAAAAAAAGCCACCGGCAGCGACAGCCCCTGCCTCACCACGCTGAACGCGGCCGCCAATGCCATGTGGCAGCCCATTTGCTGGTAGGGAGCGGTTGGCTGCAACCCGCCCACTTTTTCCTCAGCGACGGCGGGATTGGCAACCCTCGCCCTACCATCGGAGGGCGCTTCGCGCTTGCAAGGGCAGGTAAATCCCGATCAACCTTTTTTCTCCCCGTGATCAAGCTGCGCACCCAGACGGTTTATTCGAAGGCCCTCGCGGCTTTTGTTGCCCTTTCGTTGCTGCTCGGCCTGGCGGTAGTATCCCTCACTCAGGCAATCATTGCACGGGAGTTCCGGCAAACCGAGCGCCGTCAGATGCTCGTTTCCATGCAGCGCCTCGAGCTGTTGCTTTCGATGCAGTGTGAATCGGTCCGGACCGCCCTGGGCCGATGGGTGGCCGAAACAAGCGCCATGGGAGGCCGGGATTCGGGGCTGCCGGTCACGAATATCCTCGAGAGTCTCGGCCTCGAATGGCTGGGCGTATTGAGTCCGGATGGACGAT
>JBGSSC010000424.1:0-3580 GCA_041737265.1 Terrimicrobiaceae bacterium
TGCTGCCGAAGCCTTGCACAAGGGCCAAACCGTTTGGTGGTGTGCTGCTCCCGTGGGAGCTGAATACTACGGGATCCCGTGGCACCCGGAAAAAGGCGGAGCGGTCAATGCCTTCGGACTTACTGCTGATTCCCTGAAGACGCTCCCGCCGCCCGCGCTGGTTCTCCTCTCGAAACCGGACATCTCGGACAAAAACAGGGTGGTGAGAAAGTTCCTCGAATCCGGGAATTTCAGCGTGGGAGCAACTCCCCGCGCGTTTACCGTCTATGAGGTCAAATAGCAGTGTCGACGCCCCATCGATAATGCGAGGGAGGGCGAGGCTCCGTCCGAGCCGTGATAAATGGGCTCACAAGGGGTAAACCCTTTGAAGGATAAGTCCCGGAACGGGGTGAAGGTTTCGGGAGCAACCTCATCAACCGAAGGTTGATCCGCAGGGCGTCACGCCTTGGGCAAGGCGAACTTCAACTGATCTGGTCGTTCCACCAGCGGCGGGAACCAAAACTATGGTTTTAACCACATCCAACGCAGGGAGCGAAGTGAGCGAGGACCGGGCTTTCTAATGAAATCCCAATGTGGAAAATCCCAGCGGAGCACCCCTGCGGGGATAGGCAATGGTCATACCGCCTGCGGCGGGAACTCATAACGATGAATTTAACCACTGATGAAATCCCAATGTTGAAAATCCCAAGGGGGATTTTCTCGAACCATGAAGCGCCCGGGAGGGCTTCGGGGCGGATCGAGGCGGCACGCCTCGGTCCATGGGGTGCGAAGAATCCGTGTCCTGCAAGCTCGCTTGCGGAGCACGGATTCTTCACACCCCGGGCTGGCAAGCCAGCCCGCCACGAATCCCTCCCCAATTCCCTTCCCAGCCCCGAACGGGGCTATCTGATGACCCCATTGGGCCATCACAATTAGTGGTTACAAATCTCCAACAGAAACCCCGCCTCTGGCGGCTTAACCATTGCCAATCCGCCGAAGGCGGCCTGCCATGAACACCCCTGGCCAACCCCTTTTGTGGAGAATGATCTCTGATACCGAGTGCCGCGTGGTTGTCGTCCGGAAGTCTAAAGATCAGCGAGGACAGACAATGAGAGGTTTCATGAAGCGGTTCCAGAAGGCCCTCCCTGCGACCACTGCCGGATGGATGGAATTGCTTAGGGAAGGGGAACATGGCGTGGGTCGTTGACACCTGCCTCCTGCTGGATATAGGTCTCGACGATCCGACGTTTGCCTCCGATTCCGAGAGGCTTCTGGAAAACAAGCTTTCCGAAGGGCTCGTGGTCTCGCCAGTGACGTTTGTGGAATTGGCCCCGGCATTCTCCGGGCACGTCGAAGCGCTGGAGGAATTCCTTTTCCAACTGGGTCTTGACCACCAGGAGTGCTGGACGACGAAAGATACCGCGAGCGCGTGCGAGGCGTTGACGCATTATGTTCAAAAACGCCGAGCCCACAAAACGCCAAAACGCCCGATTGCGGACGTGCTCATTGGAGCATTCGCCCTCCGCCACCAAGGGCTGCTTACCCGGAATCCCGGCGATTTTCGCAAACTCTTTCCCTCCCTTGTGCTTGTTCAGCCCTAATCCGGCGGGAGCCGCTGCCAAGGGTGGGTTCGTTGGCATTGGGGTCCGTTGAGAAACGGGTGCCAGCGCCGCCGGATTAGAAAAATTTTGCTGCGCAAAATGGAAGTAAAGATAATTTCCTTTACAATTCCTACTTGTATCTTTAACTTACTGAAATGACAAGCACGATCAGCTCGAAAGGCCAAGTCACCCTGCCTGCCGCTCTCAGAACGCGCCTTGGCTGGGGGACTGGCACCAAATTGGAGTTTGAGACAAACGGCGATGCCATCATCGCGCGCGAGGCCTTTGATGTTGGCGAGATGAGGTCCGTGCTGGGCTGCGCCGCACAGTTTGAACAGGGAAAGAGCAGCCGGAAAATTTTGACCGACATGAGGGGCTATGATCGGGAATCCTTGTGACGACCGCAATTGACAGTTCGATCCTTCTCTCCATTTACAAATCGGAACCCTCGGGTGTGCTCTGGCTTGAGAAGCTGATCGGACTGCGAAAGGAGTCGCGTTTGGTTGCTTGTGAAGTCGTGGTGGCAGAAACGCGGCCGGCGCTGCCTTCGGATAAGGCTCATCTCGAGAAACTGAGGATGCTCGGGGTCCAGTTCAGCTCCCTTTCATTCGAGGCCGCCTGCCGGGCCGGGCAGATCCATCAAGCCTATCGTACGGCAGGCGGACAGCGTGACAGGCTTGTTGCCGATTTTCTGATCGGTGCCCACGCCCTTCTGCAGGCTGATCAGCTCGCAACAGACGATGCCGGTTTTATGCGCAAATACTTCGCTCCCCTGAAATTAATCACCCTGTAGCGAGGCACTGCCTCAGACCAACACCAGCGCGTAGGCGCAACGTTCCAGTGGGCAACTCGAAAGTGCAGCCGGGAGGCAAGCAAGGCATCTTTGAAATTTTCCACGGTTCCTTGTTTTCAGCCTCAGTTCCCAGTGCCTCGCTGAAAGACTTTTCGCTGCGAAAAGTCCTTTAGATTCCTTGAGGAGGGAAGTGGGCATGCAGAGGGAATGCAAAACTTGACTCAAATGCATCATATTCGGGAATTCAAGGAATCTAGCAGCCTGTCGGACTTGAAATTAAAGGGCTCTTCTTGTTGATGTTTTTTAGCAAAGGAAGCCCTCTTCCAGACAGGCTGCTAAAAATTCCGCTTCGCGGAATGGAAATCTTGCCAACCTTTCAGTTCAGGATTGATGGGCGGACGAGGGCGCGGAGGACTCCCTGGACGACGAGTTCGCAGGCAGGGATGAGGTCCGGGAACGCGGGATTTTCGGCGCGGAGAAAGGGTCTTCCTTTTTGAACGATATAGCGTTTCAGGGTGGTGTCGCCATCGATAAGGGCGGCGACAATATCGCGGTGACGGGGTTCGGCGAGTTCCAGGATGACGATATCGCGGTCGAGGATGCCGGCACCGGTCATGGAATCCCCACGGACCTGGAGAGCGAATGTGCGGGCATTTTTGGGGAGGCGGATGGTTTCGGGATCCACTGTGATGCATCGATCGGGTTCCTGTTGCTGGTCGGCGGGCATTCCCGCGGGAATCATGCCGTAGAGCGGAATTTCGCGGAGACCGGGGCGGATGTGCGAAGCTCCGGGTAGAAAGATATTTCGGGCGCGTCCGGGTTCACGCCGGATGGCGCCCTTTTTTTCGAGTGCGGCAAGGTGATCGCTCACGCTGGCGGGAGAGGAAAAGCCGAAATGCTCCATGATCTCACGGAGCGATGGGGCTCCTCCCCGGGTTTCCACCTGACGGCGGATGAATGACAGAATTTCGTTTTGGCGTGGTGTAAGCATAACCGTTCAAATGAACGGTATCCAATAAACCCACGGATGCAAGACGAAACAACCAGGCGGCGAGGGTAGCCGCTCGGTCGATCAACCGAATTGTCCGAGAAAGAAGGGTTTAACCTGATGGGAGCTGCGTTTGAGGTGCACGCAACCATCGGCGGAGGTATGGCCGAGGAAATTTATCAAGAATCCCTGGAGATCGAGTTGGGCTTGCGCTCCATC
>JBGSSC010000437.1:0-4782 GCA_041737265.1 Terrimicrobiaceae bacterium
CAACTTGAGCGGGCCTGCCGAGCGGTAGAAGTTGAAAACGGCAGCCCGTTCCGAGCCGGGGGTTCTCAGCACAAAAATATTGTTCTTTTGGGAAAAGGCCTCGATCTCCGGACTTTCAATGAGGGGAACTTTTTCCTTCCCGACAGTCAGGTCGGTCAAAATGCTGGAGACAATCCGTGCCTTTTCGTCTGCTTTGTTCAAGAGGACGGCAATCCCCGTAAAGTTCCGGAAGAACACGCAGTTGCGCACGGTGGCGTCCGGGCAACGGACGAGTGAAATGCCCTGGTTCATGGCCTGAATCACAACACAATTCGAGAGGGTCAGGTTCCTGCATGCCCATGCAGCGACGAACGGAGCCGAATAGGGAATCTTCCGTCCGTCCATCAGACAGCGGCTGATATCAATGGCGTTGCTTTCGTAGAGCTCGATCGCGCAGGGATCAACATCCCTTCCGAATCCGAAGCCTTGAAATTTCATTCCGTCGATCCGGACGTGATTTTTTCCGCGAAGAACGAAGGCATTGTTGAGGCTTCCGTTGCCACCATCCAGCATCACGCGTTCCCCGGGAACCGGACCAAAGACAATGGGCTTGTTTTCATCGCCTCCCGCGCGCACCCAGACGGTCTCCTGATAGGTTCCCCCTCCGATCCGGACGGTATCTCCGGCGACCACATTCGAGGCAGCGTGGTTGATCGATTTCCACGCCTGTTCACGGGTCAATCCGCTGTTCGAGTCGTTCCCGCCGGTCGCAACATAATACGTCCGGGCCCCGGGGGCCTTGGCCAGGGTTTCAAAAGAAGTGACGGCCGCCTCCGGGCGGACAGGCAATTCATAAATGAACTTCAACGAGCCGATGATGTTTTCTGCAAACTCCGTCCTGTAAAAATTCCGGAAGGGGAGGGGGTTCACCGAGGGATCAACCTGGAGAACCTTGAAGGTGTATTTTGTTCCCGGTTTCAAGCCGGTCAGACTCAGGGATCCGTAGCCGCGAGTGAACAGCCACCGGGACTGCATGGAGTCTTCGGAGTCACCCCATGAAACTTCACACCTCGCCATCTGGGCGGTCCACCACTCGAGATTGGCCGTGGAGTCCGTGACCGAGTGAACGAACGGACCCACGAGGCGGGCGGTGCGGGTCGGAAACGTGGGCAGCGTTCCCAGCGGCTTTCCCAAGGGTCCAAGGGCCAGAAAATCCGCGGGATTTTCGAGCATAAAGGAAGGGCCAGCCGCCCGGAAGACGGGGACGATGATATGGGAAAAGACATCGTGACTTTTGCGGAGATCGGCAAACGGCACATTCTTTCCGCTGATCTGCCAGCAAGCCTCCGGTGAGGCGTAGCTGTTATAGTCGCTGTAAAGCACGGAGGCCGGAGCAGGAACACTCACCGCCGGTGCCTTGGCATTGTCAAAGATGTTGCCGGCGAGAAAAACGCCGTCCTGCGGCCGGGCGGATTTGCTCTCCCCGCCGACTTTCAGTCCGGCCTCATGGAACCCGGCAAATTCGCACTGGGTCACACGCACCGCTTCCGGTTTGCTGACGAGCAGCCCGGTCTCCGGACCGAAGAAGCGGCAATTCTTGAACTGAACCGCCCCGCTGGCATTCACGGAATCAAGAAAATTCAGACGCTCGACCTCAACCGCTCCGCGGGCATCGATCCCGGCCTTCCCCTTGATCAGGACTTCATCTGTGCCGCGGCCCAATATCCGGATCGGGGCGCCATCTTTTGTGTTCAACACGGAGGCCGCGGGCAGTTCATAAGTTCCAGCTGCTAGATAGAGGGTGTCACCCGCTTTGAGTTTGCTGATTGCGTGAACCGCTGTTTTCCACGCCGTGGAGACTGAGAGGCCGTCATTGGAATCCGCCCCTGCGGGCGAAACATAGAAGACATTGGCTTCATAGGGAAACGGTCCACGGTCGGTTCCGTCCGGCCCGCTCCCCCGCAGGGTTGAGTTGCTCTGCAATCGGAAGTCGAGATTCAAAAAGTCGGCAAATTCCTTGTCGCGATCCAGTCCTGGCAACATGACATTGTCGGAGGTCATGTTCAGATTGTAGTGATTGGTGCCTCCGAGCAGATTGTTGCGCACGTTGGTGACCGACCAGACACTAAGACCGACATTGTTGTCGGCGAGTCCGTATTTTTCGATTTCTCCGCCTTTGATGTAGTAGTCCGCCCAGGCCCCCCAGGAGATGTTGCCCTGAAGCCGCACGGGTCCGGAAACCCCGGAGTAGAATTTGATACTTTCGGCAGCCGAGGCGTAGGAAAGGTTGAAGCGGATCACATCATTGTTTCCAAGGTAGCGGATAATATTGCCTCCCTGTTCGTGATAGGGCGAACCATTGCCGTAGGCCACGCAATGCTCGATGACATTTCCCGTTCCGCCCACAAGGCAGATCCCCTGACCATTCAGGTAGGGCGAGCATTTCCGCACCGTGCATTGGACGGGTTCAACAAGCATGAGTCCCCCGACATACGATGTGACCGGCCACTTTTTCTTCCCCTCGGGATAGAAGCCGGTGAAAGCGATGCCCTCAACGGTCACTCGTTTCGGGTTCTCCAAAATCATTCCCGATACGGGTGTCACCGATTGTCTGTACCGGGCGGCACGGGGCACTCCAAGATCGGAGGAGGACAGATACAAGCGCCCCTTTTCCTTGTCGTAAAACCACGTGCCGGGCTGGTATTCGAGTTCGGATTTTCCGAACCGTTCCAGAAGATTCTGCAGGGTGTCGACTTCCATCACGGCAATCGGCTTTGTTGCCACCGGGGCCTCATACACAAATCGGAAGCCCTCCACTTTCTTCAGCCCAGGCAAAGGGGCGTCGCCACGGAGCAACACGGTTCCGGGAATTGCCGCCCGGATGAAAGTCTCCTGCTCCAGATCGCCAAGGTCTTTCCTCGAAACCGGGCCGTCATATTCGCCCGGGCCTATGGTCAGCGTGTCCCCTGCAGCGAGTGCATCCAGTCCCCTTTGGACCGTGCGGAATGCCTGAGCCTGGCTCACTCCAGAAGCCGAATCGTCGCCGGTGGAACTCACAAAATATTCTGAACCCAGAGCCGGCGTGAAGCAAGCCAGACAGAAAATCAGGGGAGCATGGATCAACGACAGCAATTTCATCCCATTTCGATAAGGCTGAGAGACGGCACGTGCGATGGAAATCTAGGGTAACGGTTAACTTGAATTATCAACCTAAATCCCGCAGTTCATAGTTAAGAACCGGGCAAATTCACCACGAAGAACACGAAGGAAAACATGGAGAAAAAATCGGCTTCTCCTTTCACCTGACAGGTGAAGATGACCAGCCATCCTATGCTGCTCTAAACTCCTTTACTTCACGCTCCCTTCGATAAGCTCAGGGCCTGAGTCCCTCGGCTTGGCTCGGGACCTTGAGCCTGTCGAAACGGCCTGCCGAACGGCTTCAGGTCCTTCATGGTGAACCGGAGTATAGGATCAAAGAAGCGGGCTGGTTGCGGCGACTCCGCTCGAACGCCGCACCACTACCAACCAAGGAGCCACCGCCAAACAGGGATGAGCGGAATTCCCGCTTCTTCGCCAGACTGGTCGTGGGTAAGAATGAAATTGGTCTTTGTTCCCAGACGCTCACTGGCGGCTCGCAAGCCTGCACGCTCCCTGCTGAGGTTTTTTTCATTCAACTCCCAGCAGACTTGGATACAGGAGACCGGTTGACCGGAATCTGCCACGACGAAGTCGCATTCGATTCGATCGCGAAAGTAAAAGAACTCTTTGCCCCTCCGGCGCAACTCGATAGCAACCAGGTTTTCGAGCAATTTCCCCCGGTTCTCGGAAAACGTAACGCCCAACTGCTTGAATCCCGTGTCGAAGAGGTAGCATTTGACCGGGTTGGCCGTCCGCTGGCGCTGGGAAAACGCGAACTTCTCCGAGGAAATAACAAAAAACGCGTCCTCCAGGTACCCAAGGTAGTTGGAGAGCGTCCGTTTGCTGGCGTCCAGTCCCCGGGATTTGAGCGTTTGGCTGAATGCGGAAATAGAAAAAAGATCACCCGCCTGATCCACGGCATGCCGCATGAGCACCTCGAGGGTTTCCTTGGCACGGATCTCGTGCCGCTCAAGGATATCCTTGTAGTAGATCGTCTCGAAATATCCTTGGAGAAGCTGCCGCCGGTGCATCTTGGAATCACTTGCCGCGACATCGGGAAAACCGCCGTGAAAAAGGAAATCATGGAATGCTGCGAGCATGCTCCCGCGCGCAGCCGTGTGCATTTGCGCCGGGGTGAACTTCAATTTCTTCAGCTACAAAAACTCCCCAAAGTAAAACGGCAGGATCCGGCAATCCAGGCAGCGCCCCCTCAGTTCGGTGGCCAGTTCCCGCCCGAGCAAGTGGGAATTGCTCCCGCTGATCGCAACCCGCAGATTCCTGCGGTTGTGAAGAGTGCGGACCACCCGACTCCAGTCGGGCAACTGCTGGATCTCGTCCAGAAAAACATACTTCGGAAGGTGCCCGGTCAACTGGTGAAACGCCTCAAGCAGTTTGCCCATTGGATCGTCGCGAATCTCCGCCAAACGGTAATCCTCGAAATCAACAAAAAGCACATCGGTCTTCTTTGCTCCCGCACGAATCAGTTCCTTGATGATCTGGAAAAAATAAAAGGTTTTGCCAGCCCGACGCGGTCCCACCACCGCAAGAATCTGCGAAAAGTCCGCAAACGGGGGATGCAGGACGTCCCGCTCGACAAGATCCGGCAGGGTGACTTCCTCCAGCCACTCGGAAACAACGGCATTGGCAATTTCTGACATCGATTCC
>JBGSSC010000438.1:0-6735 GCA_041737265.1 Terrimicrobiaceae bacterium
GTGCATGGGCGCTGCGGGGCGGGGTGATGTTCGGGGGTTTGAGATACATCGGCAGGGGGATGGATGCAGGCACGGGGGCGACCGGCGCTAGGCCCGCGAGGAGGGCAGCCCGGGGAGTGGCGACAACGGCGGCAGGAAAGCCGTCCCCCGGGTCCGCAGGAAAAAAGAGAGGCAAGGAACCCGCTCCCGCTGCCGCACTCGAGAGGTCCTCCCTGGAAACAAGAATGGGCTCCTTTTCGAACATGCCTTCGCGGATGTGGGCCAGATAAAACATCCCCTGCCGCGCGTCACCCGCCGCGAGATATTCTCCCGGCGCGAGGGCAAGCAGCGAGGAAACAGGGAAAAGTGGAATGCCGCGGGCCGAGCAGAATCCCCAGGCAACCGCAATTGCGGAGCGGATCCCGTTGTAACTGCCCGGACCGGTGCCAACCACCACGGAGTGAATTGCCTCCTCACCCGCCGCCAGTTCCTCCAGAGCGCGGGGCGCTCCACCTCCGCGCGAACGCCCGCCTGCGAATGTCACCTCACGAAGCAGCCTCCCGGCATCAACCAACGCCGCCGAACCGGTGCCCGATGAGGAATCAATCGCCAGAATCATTGGAATTTAATCCGGCGGACATCGCCTTCAGCCGTTTCGATCCGGATCCCTACGGAGCCATCGGGCAGGGTTGCGGGAAATTTTTCAGCCCATTCGATCACAACGATCCCCTCTCCAAAGCACTCCTCGACTCCAGAAGTAAGAATTTCCGCCTCTGACTCCATGCGGTAAAAATCGAAATGGAAAAGCGGCATCCGGCCGCCGCCGTATTCGTGGGCGATCGCGAACGTGGGGCTCGATGGGTTGTCGGTGCAGCCGAGGCCTGCTGCGAGGCCTTTGACGAATTCCGTCTTGCCAGCCCCGAGCGGGCCATTGAGGGCAATGGCCACCGGCGCCGCGAGGCTGGCTGCAAAGGATTCGGCAAGGGCGCGGGTTTCCGCTGCGTTGCTGCAGAGATGCCCGTCTGCCGGTTGGGTGCCGTTTGCGTTTGCCATTTCCCTGCGAATCTTGTCTGCTCCGGTCAGTGAACTCAACCTCGCTCTGGCAGCGTTTCCGGCAATATTTCCTGAGGTATCCGGACCTGGGGATTTCTGTGGACATCAGCCGGATGGACTTCGCCGATGATTTCTTCCGCGCGATGGCGGGGCTCGCGGACGGGGCCTGCCAGTCCATGCGGAAGCTCGAGGCGGGAGGCATTGCGAATCCCGATGAAAACCGGATGGTCGGTCACTACTGGCTGCGGAACGCCGCATTGGCCCCCGCGCCCGGGATCCGGGCTTCCATCGAGCAGAACCTGGCCTCGATCCTGACATTTGGGAAAGATGTCCACTCGGGAAAAATTTTTGCCTCCGGCGGCTCAAAGTTCACCGACGTTCTGGTGATAGGGATCGGAGGCTCTGCGCTCGGTCCCGAGCTGGTTGCAGACAGTCTCTGGTCGCCCAAGGATCCGATGCGGGTGCATTTTTTTGACAACACCGACCCCGACGGCATGGAGAAAGTGCTTTCCGGCATCGGAAAAGCGCTGGCGACGACCCTCGTTGTAGTCATATCCAAATCGGGAGGGACCAAGGAGTCCCGAAATGGCATGCTCATCGCGCGCAGGGCGATGGAGGCTGCCGGCATTGGCTTTGCAAAGCAATTCGTCGCAGTGACCGGCGAAGGCAGTGCTCTCGACCTCGCGGCGGTGGAGGAAGGGTGGTTGGCGCGTTTTCCGATGTGGGACTGGGTCGGTGGCCGCACGTCGGTGATGAGTGCGGTTGGCCTGCTGCCGATGGCTTTGCAAGGTCTCGACGTGATGGCCTTCCTTGAGGGCGCCAAGGCGATGGACGCCAAGACACGTTCCGACGACATTGCGCGGAATGCCTCCATGGTGTTGGCGCTCATGTGGTGGCATGCGGGCGGGGGACGCGGGCGCAAGGACATGGTTGTTCTTCCTTACAAGGACCGTCTCCTTCTCTTCAGCCGTTACCTTCAGCAACTGGTGATGGAGTCGCTCGGGAAGGAACTCGATCTCTCCGGCCGCACCGTGAACCAGGGCATCGCGGTCTATGGCAACAAAGGGTCCACGGACCAGCACGCCTACGTGCAGCAACTCCGCGACGGGGTGAACAACTTTTTCCTTACGTTCATCGAAGTCCGCAAAGCCTCGTCAGGCACCGACCCGGAGGTCGAGCCGGGAGTCACCAGCGGCGATTACCTAGAGGGATTCCTGCGGGGCACGCGCACGGCGCTGTATGAAAAGGGCCGGGAATCCCTCACCATCAGCATCCCCGATTTCGACGCATTCAACCTCGGAGCGCTCATCGCTCTTTATGAAAGAGCCGTCGGATTCTACGGCGCGCTGGTCAATATCAACGCCTACCATCAACCCGGAGTCGAAGCCGGCAAAAAAGCTGCCGCCCGCATCCTTGAGCTTCAAGCCAAGGTTCTCGCCTTTCTTTCCGCATTCAAAGGCGAGGCAAAGACCGCCGAACAGATTGCCATCGCAATTGAGTCGGACCCCGAAGATGCCTTTCACATCGGCCGTCACCTTGCCGCGAACCGGCCGGGATTCATCCATGTCGAGGGCCGGACGGTTGCCGAGGATACTTTTCGCGTCTCATGAAGAAGCTTTTGGCACTTGCGATGGGGCTTGCTCTTGCTGGCTGCGACAGTCCGGAAAGGACGGCTGACACGCTTGAAAAACAAATTTCCGCCTACCGTGCCGCACCGGGTGCTGCCCAGCAACAAGCGGTCGAAGACTCTTTCGCAAAGCTTGATGCCCAGATCACCGGGCTTCGGGAGAAAGGCAATGTCGATGCCGCAAGGCAATTGACCACCCGGGAGGCCACGCTCCGTGCCGAATACAGCGCCGCCAAAGTGGCAAATACCATTCAGGATGCGAAAGCCGCAATTCAGGGCATCGGGGAAGTCCTCAAGGAAACAGGGAAAAACATTCAGGACGCCTTCCGCACGCCGCCTCCATCCAAAGACGAATGACATCTCCGGCTGCCTGCCGTGCGTAAACCATGGCATGAACAGCGAACACGAATGGATCTCCGACCTCTTTGCTGCCATCGACCAGCGCGACCCCGATCGCTTCGCAGTCCATCTGCACGATGACGTCCGTTTTGTATTTGGAAACGCTGAGCCGGTGTATGGGAGGGAAAGTGCCCGCTCGCTTGTTGCCGGTTTCTTCACGGGGCTCGCGGGCCTTACCCACCACATCCGGGATACGCTGGCTTCCGGCTCATTGGTCTCTTGCCGCGGACGGGTGGTTTACACGCGGCTCGATGGATCGGAGCTCGACGTTCCCTTCGCCAATTTCTTCGAGCTCTCAGCGGGAAAAATCCTCTCCTACGAAATTTATACGGATACCTCACGCCTTTAGCCGGCTGTCGGACTATCCAGTCCAACAGGCGGCAACGGTGAGCCCTGATGGATTAAGATCGTCGGAGGCGGGAAGGCCGTTTATTGCTTGGCAATGTCCCGGATGAGCAAAAAAAACCGCAACCGCTTTCTGGCTGTCGCCTGCCTGCTTGTCTTCGTGGGACTGGGTTTTCTGTATTACGTCAATTGGGTCATACACAAGCCGTTCGCGGTCATATTGATTCTTGCCGACAATTTCAACGTTTCGACCCTTACGGCTGCGCGCATGTATGGAGGCGGGGCCGACAGCCGGCTCGCTATTGAACGTTTCCCGCACATGGGGCTGCTGACTTCCCATGCGGCAGATTTTGCCGTCGGCGACCCGGCGGCAGCGGGCACGGCCATCGCAACCGGGCGGAAAGCCAACAACCGCAGCCTCGGCCATGCGAATCCACCGGAGCCATCCGCAAACCTCGCTCAGATCGCGAGGGATCAGGGCCGCGCGGTAGGGCTCGTGACAAATGCCTCCGTCGCCGATGCGGGGGCCGCCGCCTTTTATGCCACAACCAGCCAGCCCCACGATTCCTCTGCCATCGCAAGTTCCCTGGTGACCTCTCCCGCTTTCAATGTGCTTCTCGGCGGCGGTGCCAATGATTTTATTCCGGAGCACAAGGGCGGACGCCGCACCGACGGACGGGACCTCACGCTCGAACTGCGCCAAGCCGGCTACGACCTGATCCGCACCCGCCTTGAGTTGGAAAATACCCCCTCATGGCGTCAATCCCGAACCATCGGTTTGTTTGCCGACGGCAACCTTGCATTTGCCGACGAGATCGCGCGTGCGGGGTCGCAGCCGACGCTCGCCCAAATGGTCGGGCAGGCGATCCAGTTGCTGCAGTTCAACCGCAAAGGATATTTTCTGGTCGTCGACGCCGGCCTCGTTGGCAAGGCCGCGGCTCAGAACGAGGGGGAGCGGATGCTCCGCGAATTTCTTCAGCTCGATGCGGCCGTTTCCACCGCACTGGCCTATGCCGGGGAGAACTCACTGATCGTGGTCGCGGGGCGTTCGGCGATCGGCGGGATGCGGATCAACGGCTTTCCCTTCCGCAGTGACAAGGGGGTTGCCATCGTCGGTATCAACGCTCAGGGAGTGCCATCGATCACCTGGTCAAGCGGGCCGGGTTCCCGGTTCACTGAGGGCGGGTCGGAAAGTCCTCCCTCCGAGCCCTCCGCTTTCGCGGCTCCGGCCGCTCTCCCTGTCGCCGAGGATGCCTTGGCCGTGGCAGTTGGCCCCGGAGCAGAAATGCTCTCAGGCTTCCAGGACAACACCGACCTCTTCCGGTTGATCTCCGATAACCTCTAGCAGGCTTTCGGACTTGTGAAAGGCTGGCACATAATTTCCATTCAGGTCATGAGAGTGCGGCAGCCCGTGTGCCCGACAGCCTGCTACACCGTTTCCCGGCCTGCGGATGCGGGCAGGAGGCGTACGCGCCGATCGGCGCGGGGGAGACGGATTGTCAGGGTGAGCCCTTTGCCCAGAGAGCTCTCGAGGGCAAGTTCGCCTCCGTGCGCGCGCACGATGCGCCTCACGATAAAGAGCCCGAGGCCCGACCCTCCGGACTTGGTGGTGAAGTAGGGTTCGAAGATCCGGCTGATGACCTCTGCGGAAATTCCGCCGCCCGTATCTACGAATGCGATACAGCAATGGGTCTCATCGGCCCATGTCCTCACGCGCAAAATTCCGCCACTCTTCATGGCCTGCATGGCATTGCGCACCACGTTGTAGAGAGCCTGCTTGATTTGGTCCCGATCGAGTTCGAGTACCGGCAGCGAGCGGTCGAGTTCCACCTCAACCAGGATGTCGCGATCCCGGATCTCGGCATTCAGAAAGGCCAGCGATTCTTCCAGAACGGCATTCAGGTCTTCGGGCTTGAGGGTGGGCGGCTGCGGCCTCACGGCGCGCAAGAACTGGGTGATGATATGATCGAGGCGGGCGACTTCCTGCCGTGTGACCTGAACGGATTCCTCCAACTCGGCGCGTGCTTTCGCGGGCAGCTTTCTGACGCGCCTTTGCATGAGCTGGAGATGGATGTCGAGGGAGTTGAGAGGATTGCCGATTTCGTGGGCGACTCCCGCTGCGAGGAGGGTGAGGGCCGAGAACCGCTCGCTCTCGATGGTCGCCTCGGTCACCCTGCGGCTCTGGGTGATATCCCGCAGGATCATTGCAGCCGCCACCTGCGCGCCACCGCCTTCATCGTCAAAAATGGGAACGATATAGAAATTGAGCAGCCGGTTTTCCGGATAGAAAACCTCCAGATCGCGGCTGACCACCTCGCCGGCTCCATCCAGAAGACCCCAGTCCAGTCCGCGAACGACGTCGCCGAGACCGCGGCCCAGCCCCTCCTCGGGTGCCACACCGAAAAAGGATCCTGCAGCACGATTGAGATACACGATGCGGCCCTGTAGGTCGGTCACGATGATCCCCTCCAGCAACGCATTGAAGAGCGTTTCGAGGAATCCTTTCTCCCGGCCGAGTTCGGCGAGGTAGTTGCTCACATCGCCCGGCTGCATGATGCCGACCCGCCCGATCAGCTTTTCGAGAAACGCACGCTTCATTGTTTTCGCGGGTTCAGGATTTCCATTGGATGGCCTGTTCGTGTGCGGCGAAGCGAGCGAATCCACGGCCGCCGGGTTTCCCATTGCCGGCGAGCAATATTCCTCCGAAGGGAAGTGTTGATGGAGAAAAGGTCGTTGGCAGGTTGCGGTAAAGGTTGCCAACCTCGAGTTCATCGGCGAAGAGCGCAAACATCCCCTCGTCCCCGGTGAATACCGAGGCTGTCAGTCCGCAGATGTCGGCCTTTTGAAGGGCGATGGCGGAGGGAATGCCGGCAAAGGTTTCAACCTGTGCGACCGGGCAGAAAAATTCCTGTCCGCCGAGAGCGTCGGACGTTGCCACGTGAATGACCGCCGGCGCGGCAAAGTGGCCGGTGCCTGCATCCGCTCTGCCGGGTACAATCCAGTCTCCCCGGGTGGATATCAGGCTCCGGTAGCGGTCGAGCGCGGCGGAACTGACAAGGGGGCCGAGCATCGTTTCTTCAACGCAGGGGTCTCCCTGGCGGCGGCCGGCCAGTGCATCCCGCAGGGCGCCGACAAAGACCGGAAGAACCTTCTCTGCGACAAGGATGCGTGAAGTCGCATTGCAGCGCTGACCGGTTGTCAGGCAGATGCCATCCGCGGCGGCGGAGGCAGCAGCGGGAATATCGGCATCCTCGCAGACAATAAGGCAGTTCCGCCCTCCGAGTTCGAGAGCAAGGGACTTCGAAAAATCCTCCGCCAAATCAACCGCGAGC
>JBGSSC010000456.1:0-4079 GCA_041737265.1 Terrimicrobiaceae bacterium
ATTCCGCCGTCTCGGATCAAACCGCAACAAGGGCCAGTAGCCGGTATCCACAGCGGACTTCTGGTGGTCGAGACCCTGCGAAAGATTGAACCCGTGCGCGATGCAATGGCTGTAGGCGATGATAAGCGATGTGCCCGGGTAGGCTTCCGCTTCGACAAATGTTTTCACAGTCTGCGAGTCCTTCGCGCCGAATGCCACGCGGGCCACATAGATATCGCCATAATTCATGGCATGAAGGGCGAGATCTTTCTTTCCCCGCTCCTTGCCCTGGGCCGCGAACTTCGCGACGGCTCCGATCGGGGTGGACTTCGAGGACTGGCCCCCGGTGTTTGAATAAACTTCGGTATCGAGGACCAGGAGGTTCACTTTTTCCCCGAGGGAGAGCACATGGTCGAGGCCGCCGAAGCCGATGTCATAAGCCCAGCCGTCGCCGCCGACAATCCAGACGCTCTTTGCAACGAGGTAGTCGGCGAAGGCGTCCAGACGGGAACGTGTCGGCTCGGGAACTGTGGAGAGCCTCGACCGCAGGGTTTCAACCCGCTTGCGCTGGCCGGCAATGGCAGCCTCCGAGTCCTGAGGGTCGTTGAGCAAGGCGTCCACCAGATCGGCCCCGACCCACTCCCTCGCGTGACGAATCAAGTCCTCTGCCTGGCCCCGCTTGAAATCGGCGGCAAGGCGCATGCCAAGACCGAACTCCGCGTTGTCTTCAAATAGCGAGTTGGCCCACGCCGGACCGCGCCCTGCGGCATCCACCGTATAGGGAGTTGTCGGCAGATTGCCGCCATAGATCGATGAACATCCCGTGGCGTTGGCGATGATGGCCCGGTCGCCGAAGAGCTGGGTGAGCAGCTTGAGGTAAGGGGTTTCGCCGCACCCCACGCAGGCTCCGGAATATTCGAACAGGGGTTCGAGGAATTGCGAATCCTTCACGAGGTCGGCTTTGAGGCGGGTGCGGTCGGGATTCGGCAACGCGAGAAAGAAGTCGTAGTTCTCACGCTCCGGAGCCCGTAACGGGATCTGCGCGGCAGCATCGAGGGCCTTGTGTCGCGGGTTGGATTTGTCCTTCGCCGGACACACTGCGATGCAGAGGCGGCATCCGGTACAATCCTCGGGAGCCACCTGGATCGTGTAGCGGTGCGCAGGCACTTCCTGCGAGCGGAAGGCAACCGACTTGAAGGTCTCCGGTGCGCCGGTAAGGGCCGCTTCGGGATAGTGCTTCGCCCGGATGGCGGCATGCGGGCAAACAAGAACGCACTTATTGCATTGAATGCAGAGGTTGGCGTCCCACACAGGGATTTCCTGCGCGAGATTGCGTTTTTCCCAGCGACTGGTGCCGGTTGGCCAGATGCCATCCGCCGGCAGGGCGCTCACTGGCAGGAGGTCCCCTCTCCCGGCGAGAATTTCGCCGGTGATTCGCCTCACGAAATCCGGAGCCTCCACAGAAAGCGGAGGTAGAGGATCTGGTCCGGAAACTTCCCGCGGCACCGTGACCTCCTGAAGATTCTCAATGGCGCGGTCTACCGCCGCGTTGTTCTTGTTGACGAGGTCCGTCCCTTTCCGGGCGTAGGACTTCAGAATCGCGCCCTTGATTTCCGAGATGGCCTGATCGACGGGCAGAATGTCCGTGAGCGCGAAAAAGCACGTCTGCATGATCGTGTTGATGCGCCCCCCCATCCCGGTCTCCCGTGCGACCTTGTAGGCATCAATCACCCAGAACTTGAGATTCTTATCGATAAGGGTCTTCTGAGTTTGATTGGAGAGGTGATCCCAGACATCGGACGCAGAATAGGGGCTGTTGAGCAGAACTGTCCCTCCGCCCTTCGCGAGCTCAAGCACCGGTTGCCCCTCGAGCAGATCGAATTGATGGCAACCTACAAAATCCGCACGGTCGATGAGATAGGGCGCGTGGATCGGGTGTTTGCCAAACCTCAAATGTGAGACAGTCACGGCACCCGCCTTTTTCGAATCGTAAACAAAATACGCCTGGGCCCTTGAGCCCGTGCGTTCGGAGATGATCTTGATGGTATTTTTGTTTGCCCCGACCGTGCCGTCCGAGCCCAATCCGAAAAACACCGCCTGAGTAATTCCTTCCTCCGGCAGCCGGAATTCCGGATCCGGTTCAATCGAGAGCCCGCTGACATCATCCCTGATCCCGATTGTGAACTCCTGCCGGGGTGCAGCAGCGGCAAGATCGGAGAAGATGGCGGAAACCATGGATGGTGTGAATTCCTTGGAGGCAAGGCCGTAGCGGCCCCCTGTGACTTGTGGCTCATCTCCCCGCGCCCACTTTGCCCCTCCCTCGCGCGCAATTGCCGCGACCACATCAAGAAAAAGAGGCTCGCCGGGTGCGCCGGGTTCTTTCGTTCGGTCCAGCACCGCCACTGTGCGGGTTGTGGCAGGCAAGGCCGCGACGAATGCCGCCACGTCAAACGGACGGTAAAGTCTTACCTGGACGACCCCGACCTTTTCCCCGCGCCTCACCAATTCCTCCGCGACCTCTCCGCAGGTTTCGGCACCCGATCCCATTACAACGATCACGCGCTCCGCATCAGGCGCACCGCGGTAGCCAAAGAGCTGATAGGCCCTGCCCGTGAGCGAAGCGAGGCGATCCATCTTCTGCTGCACAATCCCGGGCAACGCCTCATAAAACGGATTGGCTGCCTCCCGGGTCTGAAAAAAGACATCGGGATTCTGAGCCGTGCCGCGCACCGAGGGATGCTCTGGCGTGAGCGCACGCTCGTGCTGCGCAAGCACAAGACCGGAATGAACCATCGCCTCCAACACCTCGTTGTCGAGCATGGCAACGTCGTTGATCTCATGCGATGTGCGGAAGCCGTCAAAAAAATGAAGGAACGGCACGCGGGACTTCAGCGTCGCTGCATGGGCCACACAAGCCAGGTCATGCGCTTCCTGCGGACCCGACGAAGCCAAAAGTGCAAATCCCGTCCCCCTCGCGGCCATGACATCGGAATGGTCCCCGAAGATCGACAGCGCGTGGGTCGCCAGCGTGCGTGCCGCAACATGCATGCAAAAGGGAAACAACTGCCCGGCAATTTTATACATCGCAGGCAACATCAACAGCAGTCCCTGCGAAGCCGTGAATGTCGTTGCCATGGCACCCCCCTGCAAGATCCCATGGACCGCCCCGGCCACGCCTCCCTCGGATTGCATTTCCACCACCCGGGGAATGCCATGCCAGATATTCGGTCTCCCACGCGCCACCCAGTCGTCGGCCCATTCACCCATCGGTGTCGAGGGAGTGATGGGATAGATCGCGATCAACTCGCTCAGCCGATAGGCAACCGAGGCCACCGCCTCCGCTCCATCGATGCTTGTCGTCTCATCCAAACGGGGGTGCGTATTCATCAAATATAAGTAAAACTAATACTGTGAAAAATGTAAAGGGATTTCTTTGCGAACCGTGGGAGTCGGGGTTCCACCGGCTCACGCCGGCGGCTACGCAGCTGCGCTCGTACAGAACGTGGTCGCTGGGAGCCCTCACCCCCCATCACAACCCGACCCTTCACAGTGCCGGGGCGATTTCCGGTTTGCCAAGGGAAGGCACCTCAGCGAGAGTCGAAATGCCAGAGGCTATGGACTGTGGACGGGCAAACCCCGCCAGGGCAGGAATGCAGCAACGGTAGCTCTCTTCACCTTGCCGTAGTTCTCTGGCACCTCCCCCTAATCCGGCGGGAGCCGGTGACAAGTGCGGGTTTGTTGGCAAGGGGAGCCGGTGAGAAATAACCTCCGTCGCCGCCGGATTAGTAAAATTTTGCTGCGCAAAATGGAGGCGGAACACCGACGCATTGAATCGGAAAATCCTACTCCTCGCCGTTAGTGAGCACGACCATCGTTCCACAGCTTGCGGCCTTGTGCAGCGGGCTGCCCAGAAGGCTTTCCCAATGGGGAATGCGGGCGCTTTCGGTCACCATTACGGTGCCAGCCTCCGCGGTCCATCGTTTCGAGACATCATCCTCACTGAGATAATTTTCGCGACCGATGCCGCGTGTGCGGACGACAAAGTCCGCATGGGGGTTTGCGTTGACGAGGAAAATTTTCCGATTGGTGTAGAACAGAAG
>JBGSSC010000495.1:0-2597 GCA_041737265.1 Terrimicrobiaceae bacterium
TCCCCGGCCACGGGAACCCCTTGCCCGGTCAGCAGGGTGTTTCCGGCGATGACTGAGGTGGCAATATTCTCGTATTCGTTCCCGGGCTGCCCCTCGTAGTAATAGGCCAGCGAGCCGAGGTTGTGGCGTTCGATCAGACGATGAAGGGCGACCGAGGTTTGCGCCGCCCGCTCCAGTTCCGTGTGCTTGCATTCGCTGGAAACGTCGAACGACTCACGGAAGCGATCGATCTCATGCCTGATGTCCTCAGGAGAGACGGCATCCCGCAGCGCCCGCAGCTCGCACATCTCCAAGAGCTCAATATGGCTCCCAAAGACCGCGGACTGCTGGGTGAGGTCACTGTAAACATCCAGCATGCCGCAGTAGTAGTGGCCGAGAACCCCAAGACGGTTGGTGCGCATCACGCTGCGCACACGAAGTGCCTCGACCCAGTCCCGGATTTCCCCCCAAGCCTCGTCATCGTGGAGATGGCCGGTCACCAGATGATAATTGATTCCGGCCCGGTTGAAGACACAGGCGATCTCCGGGGCGCTGCAGGCCTGACAGTGTTCAAGCCAGATCCCGGTCATGTGACCCCGATCACCGAGGGCATTGAAAGATTCGTAATCGAGTTGGGCCACCGGCTGAAGGTTGAGCACGATGACCGGCACCCCTGCGCGCTGCACCACGGGCAGCACCGTGGAGGAAAGGGCATAGGTGGTGATGAAAAGAAAGATCGCGTCCACATTCTCCGTCCGGAACCGGTCACCCGCCGCCCGCGCGGCCACAGGTTCATCGATCAATCCGAGATCGACAACGTCCCCGCCAAAACCTTCGAGTTTCGACCTCACAAGAGACTGATAACCGAGCAGGCGGTCTTTGAGTCCCTCAAACTGCGGCCAATACGTATCGAGGCCGATGCCGTAGAGGCCGATTTTCAATTTTGCACTCATGGATTTTTGTAATGTTGTTTTATTCTTGGTTCCTCTTCGCGTTTACCCAAAGGTCCAAATGATAGGTACCGGGCTCCGGGAACATGGCCGGCTTCACCAAACCGGAAAGCTGCCGGTACAAATCGTCCTCCGGACGCTTCACATATCCGTACCCAAGCAGGCGCTTCCATTTGCTGTTATGTTTCTCAAGGCGATAAGCGTAGGTATTGTTGTAGTAATCGGCATCGGGATGCTCAGGCGGGATTTCCCAATCCAGCTTCTCCTTGTCGAAGAATGCATACATGTCGGTCGTGATAATCTCTTGCCCCGTGGTCAGGTTTTCAACGAGGAAGACCGGCATGGTCCCCGGCACGGGTCTGGAAAAAAGTTCGAACGCCGGGGAGCCGGATCCACCGTCTTCGGTTACGCGGCCATCACGGATAAAAACCGGAACGAGCGGCGTGGATGCCGGGTCGAAGGTTAGCAATCCGTAGTCGACGCTGTCGACGAGAGACTTCGCGAGTTCGATGGCCCGGTCCTTGCTGTTGATGACCAGGAAGCTCCGGTACCAAATCGTTGTGCCGGGTGCGAGCCGGAACTTGGGAATGACGACGGCCACATCGTAGTTTCGATGCGCATTTTCCGGGGCTTGCCGCCAGTCCTGTTCTCGAAAATCCGCCTTCCCAAGTGTGCTGGCGTCACGGTAGATGGAATTAGCGAACTGGCAATGCGGCTGCCCGCTGGCAACTTTTTTTAACTCTGCTTCCAAATGCCGGTCCCGACCAAAGACCAGCGCCAGACTCGGGCTGTCCGCATTCTCATTGGCACAACTCAAATTCCACCCGCCGGTTTGCCGCACATCGACGGGCTTATTCCACATGTCCATTGTCTCATGAACCTCCTTACGGTCCATAAGTCGGCCATCCGGTGTGCTGACGTAATGGTGCGGAAGGCTGGTGAGGCGGGTGCCGCCCCAGGGCGCGTTGAGCCAGTCGAAAACCATGTCATCACGGACGCTGAAGTTGTGAACCACCCAGGTCAGCTCGATAACGCCGTCGCCCACATCGCGGGTTTGGACATAATAGAGGAGCGGCGAGCGGTGCGGCGTGTTCCATGGTATCAACCCCCAGTTCACGGTGCGGTATATGCGTCCGTCGTCCGAGGCGGCTGCCGCGAGAATCGGACAATAGAGATTATCCAAGAACTCCAGGCCCGACTCCATATAGGCACCGGAGTTGTGGACGAATTGGTGGAGACGCGGAAACCCGGTTTTTTCAATCCGCGCTTTAACCTCGTCGGAGACTTTTCCGCGCTTAAACAGAGTGTCGTTGTATTTTTCGCATATTGCGACAAACTGCCAAACTTCGTCATTCCATGGGGAAGAGGGACCGTCCGGGCGCCAGGAAGGCGGGATACTTTCCCCGAACGAACCGCGAAGGGAATAGATCTGCCCACCTCTCCCAACCCGCAAAGCGAACGAGTTATTTTCATCTTGCACGTGCTTGATTTCGCGATGAAACACCCACCGTTCATCGAGATCTTTCTGCCAGGTGCTGCCACTGGGATAGTAGCTGGTTGTCACGACAGTCCTGCCCTCTTTCCCGGGGAATTTTACGGTGGAGGGAGGAAAGACGTCCAACAGCGCAGCGGTGGAGGCCGCCCAGTAGCCGGCATCTGGTTCGATTT
>JBGSSC010000515.1:0-1671 GCA_041737265.1 Terrimicrobiaceae bacterium
GGAGAAATGTTCCGTGTTACGTGTAAGCAACCGGGCCTCCCATGCAAGCGCGGTAGCCGCAATCCAAAGATCGTTTTGAGACCGGCCCCCCAAGGCTCTCTCGCCACGCAGATGGGAAACGGCCGTTGCATATTTCTTTGCCGTGGAGAGATCCGCCGGGACGAGTCTCCGCCTCATAAGAAGTTCCAACGCCTGCTCGAAGCGCTGGCGAGATACCATTGCAGCACCATCCAAAAACTCACCGGCCACGATCACAGGGACAATCAAGGACTCACCACCCAATTGAATCAACCGCCGGTTGATTTCGACAAGCGGATTGCCCTTCGCTCGAAATTCATCAATCAACACCGTCGTATCGATGCAGATCATTTCAGTTCCTCAACTTCCCAATCGGTGTGCATTCGCCCTGCCTCCACGATTTGTTCGATTTCGCCCGCATCCCGCTCTGCCCTTGGGTCGCCATTCCACAACTCTGCGGCATCAGACACGGCTTGGGCACAGGTTCCCCTTCTGCTCTCGGCAAGCAACCGGTCAATCACCTTCGTGAAAGATTCCGAGGGACGTTTGGCATTAGCCAACCGTTCGTAAACCGAAGATTCCACAGCAATGGTCTTTGTGCTCATACATACATTTCTACATGCAGAGAATGCACTCGTCAAACTTCTCTCCCTGGCAGGATGGCGGACTCGGGAAGGCGAAGAACGTGGCGTGGTTCGCCGAGCAAGGGCCGCTTGGATGTGAGGACCTCAGTAGGTGCGCAAGACCACACTGCCATTGAGTGGCGGCATATTCACTCTATCAAGAGGGAAACCCAGGGGAACGGTGGGAGGAAAAGACGCGTGCCCGACCTTCACCGACTGAAACTGCGAAGCAACCACTCCGAATTGGACGGTCGGGTCGTCGCTTCCGGCGACAACTCCTTTGACCAACAAACTGGCAATGCGAGGGACGAGTGTTGGGGTCCCGATGACCGTGTCGTCATCGGTTCCGAAGAACCCATCGGGGCCGGTCTCAATGCCTGCAACGATATTCGACCCGACCAGGCTGCCGCCGATCTGAACCTTGCCCATTCCGACATTTCCACTCAGCGGCCCGGAAGCGTACCCGGCCAGAATATTCGAGGAGATCACACTGCCTCCGATAACCAGCGAATTGACCACATTATAATTTGCTGCGGTTGGCGCTGTGAGGACACCGAAACTCACCGCGACGGCGTTGGTATTGCTTCCAATGAGGCTCCCCTTGATTGTGACCTTGTCAGCTCCGCCCGCGAATGTGAGCGCCCCGCTGGTTAAAAGCGTCCCCCCTCCATTCAAGCTGCCTGCGATAATCGATCCGCCTACCGATGCATTGACCACAAAGGCGTCGCCGACCAGTACCGCGCCGGTCGTGGTCGTGGTTCCGTTGCCGGTGACACTTCCGCCGACGATATTTTTCCCAATGGTCAGTTTATTAATTGTTCCGCTGCCGGAAATTAACATGGTCCCGCTAAGTGAGCCGGTGCTTCCAATCACACTCCCCTTGACGGTGATTTCCTGCACCGGGGTGGCACCCACTGCACTGCCGATGACATGGCCGCTCGAATCGCCCCTCCCGCCGATGAGGTCCCCTCCGATCACGATTTTTTGAAGTCCGGCAAAGCCGGAGATGGCGCCGCTGGTGGCCCCAGCG
>JBGSSC010000518.1:0-2298 GCA_041737265.1 Terrimicrobiaceae bacterium
TCCCCGGCAGATTTGGCAAGCCGGGAGGCGGGATCATCAATGAGCACGGCCCGGGGGACCCTCCGCACATGGCCGTCGGAAAATAAGACATGGGCAGTCGCACGGGAACTCGATGGCTTGACTCCCCCATGGCGGAATACAACGTCATCGGGAGAGGCCCATGGAGAATATCCGTCAACCTCAGTCAAAAAAACCACGTTTCCAGGATGGGAAATTTCGTAAATGCGGAAACTCCGGACGCCGGGATCGGGCTGCAAGGCTCTGTTCATCGCATAGTTGAAGTAGAAGACGGCCGGATCCCAGACCCGCACCGGCCTGGTTGTGGGGTCGATCCACATGGAGGGTTCTCCGGGCCTCGGACGCTGCCCCTCCGGCAGTTCGGCGAGTGCGGGCTTCGAGAGGTATGGGGGCAGTGCGTTATACCACGCGTCTTTCTGTTCCGGTGTTACCGGTGTGCCGCCGATTCCGGGAAGCTGGTTGTTGTTATCCATGAGGTAAAGGTTGAGTGCGATTCCCCATTGTTGAAGGTTTCGCACGCTCCCGGCCCTCTTCGCATCTTCGCCACGACGGGCGATTGAGGCCAGGCCGACAGCAGCCAGGACAACAAGAACCAATGCCAATGCGGCTATGCGCGAGGGGCTCATGGGGAATCCCCTTGGGGGCTTCCGGCAGAAGCTGCCGCGCCCGAACCCTGAAGAATTTCCGGCGAACGCTTGAGAATTTCCACAAAGTAATCGAACTCCGAGTCAATGCCCGTGGGAGTCGCGACAGCTTCCGGCGCAAGAGTCCGCGTGATGAAGTCCGCAAAAAACTTCGATGTTGTGACGTTGAGAACCTCGGCGTCCGTCGCTCCATCCCGGACCATTGAGCGGAGACCCAGGTTTTTCGCAGCCCCGGCGAGTTGATCGGCGGACAGCTTAATCTGCACAACCGGGGTGGTCCACGGGAGGCTGTTAAATACGCGGCTGGCACGAAGTTCGCCTGCGGGCCAATCGGACCGCACCGATTGCGCGGAATAGAGCACGGCGTCGGTGGATGGAACCATCGCGAGCGCATTCATGTAAGCGGTGAGGATACGGTCCTGATCGACAAATTCCGGCAGGGTGGCAACTTTCTTGTCCGCATCGGAAATTGCAGGGGCGAAACGCGAAATCATACGAACGATTTCCTCATCAGCCGGTGCCGTATTCGCAGTCATGGGTACCAGACGGTGATCCATGACCTTCCAGTCATCCCCTTCCTTCTTGAGGTCGATGCGGGCCACAGCAAATCCGCCGTTGTTGCGGAGAATGTTCACCGAGACCGGCGGATCCCACGGGACCAGCGAATCCTGAGTCCATGCATCGCGACGATCTCCCCCGTAGATCCTATGGGCAAGGATCGCGTCCACTCCGAGATTTTTCAACATACCGAGAAATGGTGCAGGCACCTCGCCGGGTGTTTCAAATTTCATCCAGGTCAACAACCGGAGGGCTCCCCCGGCTTTCGGTGGAAGGCCATCGACAACAGGCCCATAGTCCCGGAGTGGCACGACCCCGGACGACGTGGTGCCGAACCAGGCAGGGAAACGATCGGGGGTTCCGGCCGACTTCACATCTCCGTAGAAGTTTGCCAAAATCGAGACGGGTAGACCGCCCTTTTCAAAGGAGGTGGCAAATGAAGTACCGGCTGTCGCCGGTTGTCCGCCGGAATCGGCAAACGGGTTCACCACCGGAGCCTTCAATTTGCCAAGCAGGGCCGGCATTGCAGAGGAATCCAGATTGCTGAGAGCGAGCGCGTCGTATTCAAGGCCATTGAAGAAGGCCACCATGTTCTCCGACCCCGTGGCATGTGCGGCAAAGGAACCTCCCAGACTGTCCCCGAGGTCCACCAGAAGGACCCTGGCACCGGTGCGGGCCGCCTCTCCGCGGACGGACTTCACGTAACCGGCAAGAAATTGCCAGTGCTGAAGCGGGGCATCGGCCTGAAGATCAAGCGGATAGACGTTACCGCGCAAGCGTCCGGTCTGGAGAACAATGACATCGGCGGTATCCACAGCGGGTTTGGTGCAGCCAGCCAGTCCCGCGAGCCCGAGGAGGCCGGTCATTGTTATCCGGCGGAGCAGGGACTGAAAATTCATAGTGAGAAAGGTTTTGCCACAACAGGACCTCACGCCATTCAGCACGTGTGACAATTCTGTAACCTAATCCGGCGTAGCCGGTGCCAAGAGCGGGTTTGTTGGCAATGGGACCCGTTGAGAAACGTGCTCACTCCGCCGCCGGATTAGAAGTATTTTGCTGCGCAAAATGGAGGGAAACG
>JBGSSC010000530.1:0-3273 GCA_041737265.1 Terrimicrobiaceae bacterium
TGGCGAACATGAACTACGAGGGGGCCGTCGGCACGTTCCTGCCGGGCGTCGATCTCAATCAGGGTATCGCCCCCCTTCACCGCGGCACCATTCTCGACCGCGATCCGCGTCACCGTGCCGCCCACCTCGGCGGAAAGGGTCACGCCCTGCACCGCCCTCAGCGAACCCGTGAACTCCAGCGTGTCTTCCCACGAATCCTTCTTCACCTCAGTCGTCGCCACGGGCATTGGCGGCATCCCCGCCTTCTCCATGGCACCCGCGTAGCCGATGAGGCTGGCGATCTGCGTCGCCTTGAGGCCAATGATTGCCCCCAGGACCAGGACGAGAGCAGCGAGGACAATGAATAGCTTCTTCATGCGGTGTGAGGCAAAAATACTTTACATAGTTAACTAAATTTTCAAGGCCATTTTGCGAAACAAAATATGATAATCCGGCGGAGATGGATGCTGTTTCTCACCGGGTCCCCTTGCCAACAAGCCCGCTCCTGGCACCGGCTACCGCCGGATGAGGAATTAATCGCCCCGGCGTTTCCGTGAGAACTGCCTGCGCTGGGTAACGAGTTGGAGGATACCGAAATAGAAGCCGGCCAGGATGGTTTGCCCACCAACAATGAGGGAGGTTGTTGCAAGGGTTGTCATCTGGAGGCTGTTTTTCACGGGAATGGGATCGCCCCCGTCCTGGGAGATTGAAAAAATGGCAGAAGCGAGGCCGACCGATACGCTCAGCACCGAGATGACAGCGCCGGCGATGAGAAAGCGCTCGAGGGTTCCGCTTTCGCGAAGCGCCCAGAATTTGGTGAGTGGTGGGTGGAGCCCGGTTTCAATCGCAATAAACTTCGCAAAGATCGCGAGAAGCACACTTTGATAGCCGAGCACGATTCCAACCGCACCCAGGATGAGCAGCGCCTTGGCGGCCCAAACGGGTATCAAGTTCAACAGGCAGGTCGCCAGCGCGAGGCCCCCGAGTATTGCAAGCAGGATGCCGGGAATTCCAAAGGTCCAGCGGGGACTCATCAGGAGATAGAGCCGCAGGCTTTTCCAGCCGTCGCGGTAAGTTTTGAGGTGGGGTTTCCGGTCCCGGCCATCGGGCGAAAGCGTTGTGGGCACCTCGGTGATCTTCAGCCGGTACAGTTCGGCCTTGATCAACATTTCGAGGGCGAATTCCATGCCGGTGCTCTGGATGTGCAGGTTCTCGATTGCTTCGCGGCGGAAACCGCGGAGGCCGCAATAAAAGTCGCCGCAGACCTCATGGTCATAGATCCGGCGTCCCAAAGCGCTGAGCATCGGATTGCCGATGTAGCGGTGCGAGAACGGCATGGCCCCTCGCGCGATCCCTCCTTTGAACCGGTTGCCCATCACCAGATCGTATCCCTCGCGCAACTTGTCGATGAAGGGCTGAAGGTCCAGAAAGTTGTAGCTGTCATCGCTGTCGCCCATGATGACGTATTGCCCCTCTGCGGCGTGGATTCCCTCAGACAGTGCGGCACCGTATCCCTTGACCGGAACATGGACCACCCGCGCGCCGAGTTGTTTCGCGATTTCGATGGAGCTGTCTTCACTGCCGTTGTCGGCGATGATGATTTCGCCATCGATCCCGCTGGTTTTGAGAAAATGCTTAGCCTTTTCTATGCAAACGCGCAGGGTTTTGGCCTCGTTGAGGCAAGGCATGACGATTGAAAGCTCCATTTCTTCAGGAGCTGATTGGAATAGCTTTCCCGAAAGACTTTCGCAATGAAATCATGGAGATTCGAAGAGTCCGGGCCGTCTTTCCGGGGTCCCCGGTGAGGTGAAGATGACTGCTTTGGCGAGAGGCACGAGTTCGACATCCGCGGTTTGCAGGCGAGGCAGAATGTTCAGGTTCTGTCCGATCCGGCTTTCGGGATCCACAAAGCGGTAAAAGAAGCCCAGCCAGAGGTCGTTGACGGTTCCGGCCGGTACAGCGCGGAAGAGCGGGTTGGCCCGCATGTCTGCAAGCCATTCCTCACGCTGCTTCTCGAAACGCGGGATTGTTTCGTGTATGAGATCGTCGAACAGTGGATCCTGGGACGGAATTCTTTCAGGAGCGATGCCTCGTTTGGCAAGCTGTTCCGCAACGACTCCGCTCCAGACCGGCAGGCTGAGGTTGAGCAGCACTTCCACGCTGTCCGGCCAGCCGCGGCTTTCTGCAAGAGCGGCCACACGCTCCTGCTCCGGAAAAATGCCATCAAGCTGCAATTCGATGAAGACGACCGGTTCGGCGTATCTTTCGAAGAACGAGCGCCGGACGGGTGCGACGCTCTGAACCGGCAGTCCGGTGTAATAGGTAATGGTCAGGTGCTCGTTGGGGGTCGCATAGATCCTCGTGCCTTGTTCGAAGGTTCTTTCCGAGAGGGCATTGGTCAGTGCCGCAATGGCCTGCTTTTGCGAGGAAATCCAGGTTTCTTCAAAGAAAGCGAAACGGCCCCGCACCATGAGGAAAGCAATCATCGCAGCAACTCCGAGCAGGATTGCGCGGTTTTGGCGTATCCCGCGCAAAACATCTGATGCGAACAGCGAGAGGATTAGTGTGTAGGGGATCCACAGGACGAGCGTGAGCCGCTCCAGGAAATAGCTGGCAGCCGGCATCAAAATGTGGAAACCGACATACGTGGTGAGCATCCAAATCAGCAGGGCGATGTAGATGAGGGCATGCCCGGTGAAATTTGCTGCGAGGCGTGAGGGAAGCCAGTGCGAACGCCTATTGGCAATCACGAGAAGACAAAGCAGGACGGAGAGAAAGATCATCGGCACCGGCCGCTCGATCATGTAGATCACCCCGTCGCGGGCGGAATCAAAGAGTTGGTAGACCTTCGGGACCGAGGAGGCGGTCTGCAAGAATCCCGAAAAGGCGACCCAGGGAACCACGAGCACCCCGGCAAGAGAGGCTCCTGCGACGGATTTGGGAAACCAGCCGGGCTGCCGGATTATGGCGGGTGCCAAAGTGGCCGCCAGAACCGTGAAGACGATCGTAGAAAAAAGATGCGTGTGGAATAGCGCGGCCGAGGCCACCCCCAGAAACAGGAAGTCCGCAAGGCTGCCGCGGCGGATCACCCGGAGCAAACACCACGCCGATACCGTGTTCATCAGAAGTGTCAGTGAGTAATAGCGGGCCTGAATTCCGAAATCCACGCTCTGCGCATTGAATGCCAGCAGCGTGATCGCACAGAAGCCGGCAACCTGCCCGCCCAATTCGCATCCGAGCCGATAGAGGGCCAGCATGCACAGGGCGGAGAAAACGATCGCCGGAACGCGTGGA
>JBGSSC010000539.1:0-8197 GCA_041737265.1 Terrimicrobiaceae bacterium
TTCATCCACCATCTCGTTTTTGCCGCCGACGCATTTCCCGGGGTGGCAGGGCTCGACAACCTCGGTATCCCGGAGAGTGGCGACGGAATCAGCGATGTCATCCAGTTGGCCAAGTGGGAAATCGATTTCCTGATCAAGATGCAGGACGACGACGGGGGCTTTTTTTTCCTCGTTTACCCGGAGACCCGGAAATACGAGGACGACGTGTTGCCGGACCAGGCCGACCCTCAGATCGTCTATCCCAAAAACACCGCAGGCACGGCCGCTGCGGTGGCAGCTCTGGCGCAGGCCTCGCTTTCACCGGCTTTCCGGAAATCTTATCCGGCGGAGGCCGCCGCCTGCCTGGTAGCGGCGAAGAAAGGCTGGGCGTTTCTGCAGGACGCGATTGCAAAGCACGGCTGGGATGGCGCGTACCAAAAAATCACCCATTACGGAGATCTCTTCATGCACGACGACGAGATGGCCTGGGCCGCCGTCGAGATGTTTCTGGCGACCGGGGATGACTCCATTCAACTCGCTCTCATGGACCGCTTCGATCCATCGGGCCGCGAGGTGAAACGCTGGGGCTGGTGGCGTCTTCCCGAATGCTATGGCAATGCGATCCGGAGCTATGTCTTCGGAGCGCGGGGAGGTTACCAACCCGCAGAGAAATTCGATGCCGGCTTTCTGGCTGCCTGTGCGGCGGAATTAACCGCGGGAGCAGACGACGAGTTGCAGCGGGCCAACGAGAGCGCCTACGGGTTGAGTTTTCCCAATCCCTCGAAGGTGTTCATGAATGCCGGGTGGTTTTTTGCCGGAGACCGTTGCTTCGATCTCGCGGTCGGCCAGGCCCTCCAGCCCAATCCCGACTACCTGAGAGCCATATCCAGCAATCTGGGATTCGAAGCGGGCGCGAATCCGGTGAACATGCCGCGCATCACGGGCGTGGGTGCGTTTCAGCAACGCGATATCACCCACCAGCAGTCGGCGAATGACTGGCGCGAACTTCCGATGCCGGGCATTCCCCTGGGTGCCCTTCAGGGCGGCTTCATGTGGCTCCATCACTACGAGCGCGAGCTCGGTCAGTTGTCGTATCCGCCCGATGGTGGAGAGAAGGCCTACGCTCTCTACGACCGCTGGGGCGACAGCTTCAATACCTCCGTCGAGTTTGTGATCACCAACCAGGCCCGTGGCATGGGGGCTGCCGCCCTGCTCATGGCGATGGCACCGGATCAACCGTGGAAGCCCGTCCCTGCAACCATCAACGGAATTCCAGAGAATCTTCAACCCGGTTCCCCGGTCACGCTGAAGCTCCAATCTCCAGTTGATCTCTCCCGGGCCCGCATCATCTGGGAAGCCACCGGCCACCAAATTTTCGAAGGTCAGGAGTTCGTTTTCTCACCCCGGAAAGCGGGGGATTTCCGGATCGAAGCCGACGCGCTTCTGCCGGACGGACGCCGCGTCTTTGCCGCAACCAGCGGGAGAATGCATCGCGGCGAAGGCGGGAAATCCGCAACGTCCTCCGACAGCACGGTGGTTCTACTGAATTTTGATGAGCCTCTCACTCAGGACTCGCTGAAGTCCGCGACAGGCATCGACGTTGAAATCACCGGGCACCCTCAGCTTGATGCGAGCGACCTTCTTTGGATGAAGACATCGGCCGGATCCGCTCTCAGGCTCTCGAGCTTCGATGAAAGCCTGCGCTTCACCATCCCGGAGGCCATCGGCTCGGACTTCAGGATCTCGGCGTGGTTGAAAATCCAGAAAGTTCCCCATGGGAAACTCCAGACGCCGCTTCTCGCCTTGGAGGAAAACCGCAATATCTATGGCCTGCGACAGGACAAATGGGTTCCCTCGGGAGAGTTGCCCCGGCCCCGCGTTTCCATGGACACCCAGACCGTTGTTGCCATTCCCGTTCTGGCCGATCACCTGACCTTGGACGCCTGGCATTTCTTCGAAATGCAATGCTCCGGCGGCGAGGTGTTCGTCGCTGTGGACGGTACGGAAATCGCGCGGATCACACCCGAAAAACCCCTCAACGCCAAAGCGGTAAAAACCCTGATTGCCGGGCATTTTGTCGGCTGGATCGATGACCTGCATCTGGAGTTCCGCTGATACCTCAACCCGCAGCAGTGAAAAGACTTGCGGGATGAGCGCCGGCCTATTCATATAGATATATAGGACGGCCTCGGAGGCCGATCTCGCATGGCAAAATCTCTTTTTCCGTATCAACAGGTTCGCCGGTTTGTCTTGGACCAGCTCGATCAAGGCCTCTGGAAGCCCGGAGATCTCCTTCCTGCGGAAGTCAAGTTGGCGTCGCAACTATCCGTCCATCGGCTGACTGTGAACCGCGTGATGACGGAACTGGTGAGGGAGGGGTTGTTGGTCCGGCGCAGGGGAGTGGGAACCCTGGTTGGTGAGAAGAAGCGTGGCCGGGCAAAGCCGGCTCTCGGCCGGGGGCTGGTGGGGCTGATCACCGGGCACCATTTCAATCCTGCCACGAACCCGTACTACGGGGTGATATTTGAGAAATTGCGCAAGCTGCTGGAAGACAACGGAATTTATCTTATGCCGCTCGGGGATGCGAAAGCGTTCTTCGACCGCTCTGCGAGTGGAGTGGATGGCAACATCCGGCCTTCCCTCTCGGCCATCGTTTTGTTGGGAACAGGCGAGCCGGAGGTCTTTGCCTCCCTGGAGAATTTTGAACACCCGGCAATCATCATCGGGGTCTCCGAATACCACGGGCCATTGCCCTGTGTTTCGACCGATGATGAAACCGACGCAGGAATCGTCGCGGAGAAGATCATGGCGCTGCGTCACCGATACATCGTTCACCTGAATGCGGCCTCTCCCCTTCGAATGCACACGCGCCTGCAGGGCTTCCTCTCCGCCTGCGAGAAGGCCGGACATGCGATTCCCTTCCGCTACGTGGTCGAGGCCCAGGGTTTGGAGGTGGCCGATGGCAAGGCGGCGATGGCCGAGTTTATAAAGCGCGGGTTGCCATTCACGGCGATCTTTGGTGGCAATGACAACCTGGCCCTTGGAGCAATTGCTGCTTTGAAAGAAAACGGCATCGATGTCCCGCGGGAGGTGAGCGTGGTGGGATTTGATGGGATCGATGCGGCTTTGCACAGCCACCCTCCGCTGAGCACGATGAAGGTTTCCCGCCAGCGCTTGGCCGAGCAGGCCGTGCTTCGAATCGTCTCTGCTTGCACCGGCAGTCCGGATCCCTCTCCGTCGGAGCGTCTGGCTTCCACATGGGTCGAGGGCGGAACGCTGGCACCTGCACCGAAGCCGTGAACAGGGATCCGCAGCGAGCGGCTGTGGAGATCGCCGGAAAAAAAATCTGCGGAGGCCGCCCGGCACCGTTTTTTAAGAAACCCTATCTGGACGCAGCCTTCAACGGGGACCTCTTTTTTTGGGATACCTGCATGTTGGCCGGATGGGCAAAGCACACGCCATCCCTGCCGATCCGGCCGGCGCTCGACACTCTCTACCGCGTTCAGCGAGCCAGCGGCTTCATCTGCCGCCAGATCAGCCCGGAAGGTGAAGACATCTGGGATCCCGCACACCCGATTTCTGTAAATCCTCCGCTTCTCGCATGGGCGGAGATGGAGCTTCAGCAAACGTGCCCCGACCTTCAGCGACTCCGGCGTGTCTATCCTTCGCTGGTCCGGTTCCACCGGTTCCTCGAATCAACCTATCGCTGCGAGGACGGGCTCTTTTTTTCGGATGCCCACGGGTCGGGAATGGACAACATTTCCCGCTCTCCAAGGGGATGGAAACCCGATGGTCTCGGACTGAGGATTCGCTTTCAGAAATGCCACCCCTCCGCCCGCGGGTTTGCGCGCGCCGTTTCAAATTCCCGCGATCTGGATTATTCGCCTTTGTGGAACCGGCAGGGCCGGTCCGTGGATTTCTCGGCCCAGATGGCCTTCGATGCCCGCCGGCTCTCGGAAATTGCTGACCTTCTCGGGAAGACGGTCGAATCTGCGGCGTGGGCCCGGGAGGCGGATGATATCAATGCGGCCATCAACCGTCTTTGCTGGAATCCACGCACCGGGTTCTATTGCGATCTGGGGTTTGGAAAAAAACTGCCCCGGCGGCACATCGGCATGTTCTGGACGCTTTGGTCGGGTGCGGCAGCCGATTGTTCGATGATCCGCCCCCTCGTCCGATCTCTCCGGGATCCCGGCGCCTTTGGAAGACCGGTTCCCGTTCCCTCACTGCCTGCCGATGATCCCGATTATTGCCCGTGGGGAAACTATTGGAGGGGAGGGGTGTGGGCTCCCACGACCTATATGGTTCTGCGCGGGCTCAGGGAAGTCGGTGAGGAAATCCTTGCCGCATCGCTTGCTGCAAAGATTGTTGGTGTTGTCGATCGCGTCTTCGAGGCCACGGGAACCTTCTGGGAAAATTATTCGCCCGAATTCCCGGCCTACGGCCTGCCCGCACGTCCCGACTTTTGCGGTTGGACTGCATTGATCCCGATCGCCGTCCGCCGGGAATTCTCTCTACGTTAATGCGTTAACATCACGGGGCTGATGCCTTGTGAGCATGGGCAGAAGCTGGCGGCCTCCGCCGCCAGCAGGTTCCGGCACGTCGAATGAGGTGGCCGAACCCTCCCCGGATCTTTGTGCCTTTGTGGTTCCCCCTTCCACATTCTGAGTTCACCACAAAGACACAAAGGCACCAAGGCGGACGAGAAAATGCCAAGCTGTCATCTTGGGATTGCATTATGCCGACGTCGTTATCTAGATATCCATGTGCAATATAATCCTGCCGGCCTTCCCCAACTCGTGTTTTCCATAGAGGAGCCGCTGCGGACGATGGCGGAGGGGATCGGGGTCAATGTGTTTTTGGGACGTGACCGCTATTATCCCCGAACGGAGGACCGGGAGCGATGGGATCAGATCGGGCGTTTGCTGGACGAGGCAAAGCCGGGCTTTTTACGGATCGGTTACCTCGAAGGTTCGGTGGTCGAGGGGGATGTTTCGCCGTGGGATGATGCGGCCGGAGCGTTTGATTTCTCGCACGATCTTTGGCGCAAGCTGGAGTGGTTCGATGCGTGGTGTGACCGGCATTCTGTGAATTGGATGCTTGATCCCTGGTGGACGCCGTGTTCGATGCAGGTGCTCCGACCGGACGGCGGGCAGGTGGAATCCGACCCGAGCGGCAAAGTGAGTTGGCGCGGTGCGCCACGGGATCCGGCGGATTACGCCGACCGCTACATCCGCCCCCTGATTCGCCACCTTCGGCGGGACCTCAAACTTCGCCGGCTGAAGTGGCTGGGGCTGTTCAACGAGCCGATTTGGGGAAAGCTCGCGCGAGATCCCGACAACTTTTATGTCGCCCGGGGAGACAGCCAGGTGCGTGTGTTGGCGCAGACGTACGGGGAGGTTCGGAGGGCATTGGATGGGGAGGGAGAGAACGATCTCGGAATCATCGGACCCGGCCATCTTTGTTCCTGGCAGATGCCTCCGCTGGATTTTCTGGCCTGCGGGGTCGATCCCTCTCCGTCTCTCGCAGCGTGGGACATGCACGCCTATTTCCATCAACCCGACTGGATGCCAGAACCCACCGAGGATTTTGTCACGACTCACAGTCTCCTTCACCACACGATCCGTCGCTGGGTGGACTTTGCCGGACAGCAGGGAAAGCCGTTTTTCATCACCGAGATGGGCACGTTTTTCTTTGGCCGTCCGTTCTGGGGACAGCGCGATTATGAGACAGCCGGCTGCCATTCCGCAGCGATTCACGATGCGCAGTTTATCGTCCGGGCGATCAATGAAGGGGTCGATGGATTTCTTCGTTGGGCGCTCTGTGTGGATCCCGTGGTGGACGGGCGCTGGGGGCTCATCGAATGGCCAAAGGCGGATGGCCCGGTGGTGGCCTCTCCAAACATCTATCCCGCCTATCGCGCTATCATGCGCGCGATTCCCCCTCGCTCACGGGTTCACATCTGCCGGTGTCTGCACTCCGATGGACTCGTCCCCCGCGTTCATGCCGTCGCGGTGGAAACCCCGGAGGGACTTCGCCGCGTCGTGCTCGTGCATGACCGCCCCGGCCGCAACTCGGATATTCTTGTCCGGGTGCCTGGGGATTGGGTGGGAGTCGAATTCCGCCGGACGGTCGTTGACGAAATGCGCAAGGGAGAAGAGTTGCCATCAATCCACATCCCGGAATCACGCGAAGTGGAACTCATGATCACTCCGCATTCCATTACCGTCCTCGAGGAACTAGGCTGATCCCGGCTCCGCGTGTCCATCAGGGAACCGGCTCCGCTCCAGGCCCGGACCAACTCGATGTGGGAGACTGCCTCGGTTTTTGCCATGAGTAGTTTTTCGGCGCCGGCAGTATTCTTTGTGCCCAGACTCTCCCGAGTCCCGGTTTTACAGTCTTGTGTATAGAAGGTGCCTTGAGCCTTGGTGGACCGGCGGCAAAAACGATATTGCTCCTGGCTATGCAGAAATTTAACCGAAACTCGCGGATGACCGTTACAGGGCAGTGGAGGAGTATTGACATCCTTGTGACTGCCTTCTGACGAATTGTGGTTTCCCCCTTCAAAAAGGGATACGTTCAGGGACACTTGGAGGGTTTGAGTGCGATTTGGGGACATGGCGGAAGGGGTGGGATTACCTCCCGCCTTCCGTAAGTGCCTGATAGTCAGGTGCCGATAGGTCGCGTATGTGTGCGATGTGGTTCCTCTATGTGTGCCACTAAACTGATTCATTGGCAACAACAATCTCACCTTTTAGGCTCCCGTCCAGTCATGCCTCGCCGCCATCTTCCAGCACTGTGCTTTGAGCATGAGGTTTCAGCGCGAACGGCTAGGCAGGACAAAATGGAGATCATGGTTCACGCCGGACGCGTTTCCGACGATCCAGAAGATATGCAGAATTTTCTGCATTATCTGGGCTCGCCCCCTTCCGACCCCGGATACGACCCGGCTGCCTTTGGTCGCATTTTCACCCGACAGCGCAACGGGAGGTCGCCTTTCCGCGACCAGCTCATAAGGAGCCGGGCAACAAGGAATCAACCCCTTTCTCCTCCATTGTTCAGAGGTATGTTGAAGATTCGAAATTCAAGTGATTCCCATTCCTCATGGACTCTGGATGCTCTGCTCTCATTGAATGCCACCCGATTTGTTCGGCACCAGCAGTTTCCAAGGCGACCCAGCCGCAGTCTTTTGCAAGAAAGGCCTGCATTCGAGCATGTGATGTATGAAGCAGAGACGCTCGCCAATGTGAACGGGGAGTTAGAGTTCGCATTGATAGACGCCGATAATTGGTTGCCTGATGACCGGCTATGGAACCTTTTTGCATCTCCAAGATTCTGGCAACGGCATCTGGAAGCCTACCTCAGAGGAACAGTTGAAGAAATCCGAGTTGATCTGCTTCGTGCGGCAGAAAATGCAAATGTGAGAATAGAGCGCGCGACAGAATTTCCCTTCAGTCTGCAATCGGTCGAAACCTATTGGGAGTTTTACTCCGATGATCCCATTGGAACAGTGATCGCTTTGCACAGCATGTTAAATTCCTTTGCAGCAGCGACCGTAGCTACAAGGGATTTCGCAATAGAGGCTGCAATGGATGAACAGGAGAATTCCCGACGACTATCATTGAAGACCCGTGTAGGAGAGACGCTAAAAATATATGCCAAAACGAATAAAAGGGTTCGCTTCGAGGTTACTCACATTTTGAGCGGTCAAAGACCGTTCAGATTGCCCTCAGGAGGGCGTAGCTTTGCCTCTATAGAGGGCATGGTGCCTTTATTGGGGATGCTTGCCACGATAGCAGCAACGAGGGTAAACGAGGTGCTACGGCACTTCAGGCTTAGATTTTCCGCCCCTGATGAAAATCATACAGTTTTGAAATTGATTAGCGATGTCCAATCCGCCGTGCAAGACCCTGAGAAGGCATTCAATCTTCTCCAAATTCTCACGAGCAATGGCTCCCTTGTCGTTGGTCAGGGAATGCCTATGGGAGCCATATTCCGCGCAGAGCTAGCTCGTTTAGTGAGACAAGGAGTGTTGCACAGATCAAATAGAAGATACTCCGTAACCGCTTCTTACTCGCAAGCTATAATTAATTTGCAGCAAACAGGAGTTGGCTTTCTCCTTGGACCCAGAATTAGACGGAGGTCTCTTCGTTCCAGCAGTCATTAGTTTATGTATATTTCACATGCGCAGTTGAAAGAAGCAGGAGTTGCTGGCTGG
>JBGSSC010000583.1:0-3321 GCA_041737265.1 Terrimicrobiaceae bacterium
ACCCCGGAAGAACTCCTCGCCGCTATCGGCAACGCCTTGGCCAAAGTCACACCCAAAGACGCCTTCAATTGGTTCGTCTCATGCGGCTATAGCTTTTGTTGAATTGCTCTAGCGGTGGTCCCACCGCCCGAGAGATTCCTCGTGGAGGTGGCGTTTGCGGAAGCGTTGGGTCAGCACTCCATAGCGAGGACCGAAGAGATAAGCACCGAGGAAGGCCACGCCGAGCACCATGACAATGGCAGGTCCCGAGGGGATGTTGGCTTGGAACGAAATCACGAGTCCCACGAGAGCACCCGCGGTACCTAGAAGTCCGCTGGCCCAGGGAAGCAGGGCGTAGCGGTCGGTGAGCAAATAGACGGTAGCGGCCGGAAGCACCATCAAGCCCAACGAGAGAAGCACGCCAACGGCCTGCAGGGAGGCGATCATCGTGAGCACGATCAGGATGATCAGGGTTCCCAGGATAAAACCTACAGGCACTCCCTGGGTGCGGGCCACCGAGGGCTCGAAGAGCGCGAGCAACAACGGGCGGGAGAGGACAGTGAGGGTCAGCAGTGTCAGGGCTCCGACACCGTAGCAAATCCAAAGGTCGGAATCCGCGATACCGAGGATGTTGCCAAAGAGAAAATGGTCGAGACTGACTTTGACCCGGGCAAATTTGATAATGGCAACGCCCGCGGCGAACGCGAGCACGTAGAGCGCGGCAATGGCTGTCTCCTCCTTCACCCGTGAACTGCGCGCCAGAAGGTGGCCGCCAAGGGCCACGAACGTGGCGGCAATTAAACCTCCGAGCAGCAGCCCCACCGGGTTCAGTCCAACGAAGATCGCGGCTATGGCCAGCCCGGGCAGAAGGGAATGGGAAAGCGCATCGGCGACGAGGGCGAGACGCCTGAGCACCACAAAAGCTCCAAGGAAGCCATTGGTAAATCCAATGATCACGCATGCGAGCAGAGCCCGCCGCATAAACTCGTATTCAAAAAGGCCTGTGAACCAGTTCATGGATGTCGGGGCTTTTCGGAAAAGACGGGCATTGAGAAAGTTCTGCGGATGTTGTCCTCGGTGAAGATCTCCCCGGTGGGTCCTTTGGCCACAAGCTCCCCGTTAATCAACAATACCTGGTCGAACAACTCCGGAACCGAAGAAAGATCATGATGTGATACGATCATCAACTTCCCCAGCGAGCGGAGGTGACGCAAGGCGGCGGCAAAGGTCGAGCGGGCATTCGCATCGAGCCCGTTGAATGGCTCGTCCAGAAGATAGATTTCGGCCTGCTGAGCGAGAGCCCTTGCGAGAAACGCGCGCTGTTGCTGGCCGCCGGAGAGCGCTTTGATTTGCCGGTGTGCGAGCGGAGCCAATTCCGTGACTGCGAGGGCCTCGGCGACAATGCGTTCGTCTGCCCAGCCGAAGGACTTCCAAAGCCCGAGTCCTGTATAGCGACCCATTTCCGCCAGTGCCCTCACCGTGATCGGAAAGTCCCAGTCCACAGCTTCCCTCTGCGGAACATAGGCAACCGCCTGACGCGCCCTTTTTCCACCAAACGAAATTGAGCCGGTCTCACAGGGCAGCAGTCCCGCGATGGCCTTGAGGAGAGTTGTCTTTCCCGCTCCGTTGGGACCCAGCAGAGCCACGCAGGTTCCCGCTTCCAGATTGAGAGTCAAGTGGTGGACAGCCGGAATACGGTTATACGAAACCGTCAGGTCTTTGATCGCCAGACACGGATTCATCGGGCTGCCCCCACGCTGATCGCCTCCACCATCTCAGACTCTCCCCAGAGACTTTGATCCGCCAGCGCCTCTCCGTCCCGGCTCACTACGACCCGAACAGCCATGCGTCCCTCGCCATGCGGACGGATCTTCGCCACCAGATCCGCACCCCCGGCCGGCAACTTGAAAGCCGCCTGCGCAACCACACCTCCCGCAAGGTCACCCTCCAGGAGCGTTTGACCCTCGAGCGAAACCAAGACGGTGGCCGGCTGGGTGCATTCCACGCTCAGTTCGGCGGAAACAATCCCGCCTTCGGGATTGGCGGCGGACGACGCCGCCGGGACCGGACGCGATGAACTTGTCAACCACCAGACAGGAATCCCGGCGAGCACAACGCAGGCCAGAACAATCCCAAAATGAGCCAATGGAGAACCCTTCACGGTGTTGTCGCGGCGGCGGAACGAACCAACCTACTGGAGTGCGGACACAATGGTGTTTACATTATGGCGAAACATTCCCTCATACGTTGAGGCCGTGCCGACACCCAGTCCGTCCGCGTAAAGGACCCCGCCTTGTCTGGCACCGGCCTCGCGCGTGATTTCCTCCAGAACCTTGGGGTTCTCGATGTTCTCGGCGAATATGGCTTTCACACCGAGGGCCTTGATATCTCCGATGAGGTCACGGATTTTTTGTGAGGAAGGCTGGTCCGAGGTGCTGACACCTTGCACCGGCTTGACTTCGAATCCGTAGTCGTGGGCGAAGTATCCGAGGGCATCGTGCGAGGTCACCAGGATCCGGTTCCGTTTGGGCAGGCGGGCAATTTCCGCCTTCGCCCAACGCTGGAGAGTGTCGAGTCGAGCGAGCAGTTCCTTTGCGTTCTTTTCGTAGGTTGCCCTGCCAGCAGGATCAACATCGACAAAAGCATCCCGCACCGCCCGTACGGCCGCCTTGGCATTGGCAATGCTGTGCCACCAGTGAGGATCGGGCACCGGCCCATGATCATGCCCGTCCTCGCGATGCTCCCCGGGCGGGTGCTCGTGGTCGTATCCCCCTTCAGCCACAATCGGATTCACAAAGTCGCCGGCCACGATAAAGCGCGGACCGGCTCCCATACTTTTCTTCAAGCGTTCAAGATAGGACTCGAATCCCAGGCCGTTCGCCAGCACGATCTGCGATCTGGAAATCTCTTTCAAGTCGCCGGGACTCGGTTCGTAAAGGTGAGGGTCCGTTCCCGGCTTCACGATTTCCACAATCCGAACGCGGTCCCCGCCGATCTCACGGCCAAAATCTGCGAGAACCGTGCTCAACGATGCGACGCGAAGCGGATCACCGGCCCGTGCGGGAATCACCGCCAACACAGAGAAGGAAAGGAGCAGGCTGAGAAGTTTCATGCCGTGTCATCTATCACGTCCGCATCACTTACTGCAAGTATTTTGCAGCAGGTAGCGCCCGGCTCAATGCCGGCTGAAGCTCCGTCTAACAGCCTGTCGGACTTGAAATGAAAACGACTTCTCTCCTCGATAGTTTATTCGCAAAAGGAAGCCTTCTTCCAGACAGGCTGCTGAATTTCCGCTTCGCGGAAGAAAAACCACCATTTTTGCCCGATTGTGCGGCACGAAGT
>JBGSSC010000630.1:0-2588 GCA_041737265.1 Terrimicrobiaceae bacterium
ATTAGTACACTTTTATCAATGTACAATATAATTTCCTAAGAGATTAAGTATTGACAAATTTTTTACCTGTGACTCCGATGAAAACTTCAAAAATGAAATTATCTTTTGCAACCTTGGGCTGCCCCGGATGGAACTTGGAGCAGATTGCGGATCAAGCGCAGGCGATGGGGTATGACGGGGTCGAGTTGCGTGGGGTTAAAGGCGAGCACATCGGTCCGGGCGAGACACCCGGGGAATTAATCCGGATCAGGAAAATTTTTGCAGGCCGGGGGCTCGATATTGCCTGCATCATGGGCTATTCGCGCTTCACATGGGCGGAAGAGAAACAGCGCGCGGAAGAGATCTCCAAAGTTCTCACGATGCTCGAACTTGCGGGTGCTGTGGGTTGCCCGCTGTTGCGCGTTTTCGGAGGAAATATGGAAGGTGCCGACCGCGAGGCAAACATCGCCCGGGTTGTGGAATGCCTTGGCATCCTGGCTCCCTCGGCCAGAAAGTTCGGGGTGCAGATGGCCCTGGAAACGCACGACGATTGGTGCAGAGGTGAAAATCTCTCTGCCGTGCTTCGGGGCGTCGATGATCCCGCTCTGGGAGTTTGCTGGGACGTTGCGAACTCCCATTTTGTCGAGCCGCTGGAGAAAACCTTCGATGCGCTCAAAGACCGCCTTTGCCACGTACACCTCAAGGATGCGGTGAAGCAGGGCGGCAAGGAGGTTGGCCGGTTGCCGGGCACTGGAGAGGTGAACTTGCGGAAAGCGATGGAAATTCTCGCCGGTGCCGGATACAAGGGTTACTTGTCTTTCGAATGGGAAAAAAAATGGCAGCCGGATATCGAGGAGCCGGAGATTGCCTTCCCCTGCTATCTCCGGTATGTGCGCGGGCTGATGGAGGAATTTTCTGACCGCAAATGATTCCTTTGCCGGTGCAAACCAAATGCCCGGCCCGCAAATTATCGTGTCAGAGACAACAAATTTTATGAGCAAAAACGTCATCAAAGTCGGGATCGCAGGCTTCGGCCGGAGCGGATTCGGCATCCACGCAAATCAAATCAAGACCGATGGGGATCGCTTTCAGATCATCGCAGTTGCAGACAACCTGCCGGAGCGCCGCAAGGATGCCTCCGAGCAATTCGGGTGCAAGGTTTACGAGGATTACAAAGAGCTGATCGATGCGGGCGGCTTTGATCTGTTCATCAATGCAACGCCGAGCCGGTTTCATACCGAAGCAGTCATCGCCGCTCTCGACAAAGGCTACAATGTTCTGGCGGAAAAACCCTTTGCCTCCAATCTCGCCGACTTCGACCGCATCGCCGCTGCCGCAAAAAAATCCGGCACCGTTTTGTACCCGTTCCAAAACAGCCGCTTTTTCGAATTCTTCACAAAGATGCGGGAGATTATCGCATCGGGGATCCTTGGTGAGATTATATTCATCCGGAGCAACTGGGGCGGTTTTGCCCGCCGCTGGGATTGGCAGACGCTTCAGAGCGAGCTCGGGGGAAACCTTCTCAACACAGGCCCGCATCCTGTGGATCAGGCGGTCATGCTCTTCGGCGACGACTACCCGGAAGTCTTCTGCAAAATGGTTGCGAACCACCATCCGTTCCCCGGTGACGCGCAGAATTTTTGTGCCCTCATCCTGCATGGAAAAGGCCGCCCGACCATCGAGATTATGCTGAACTCTTTTCAGGCCATCCCGATCGGAACCGACATGTATAACGTGAGCGGCACCCGCGGCGGCCTGGCTGGCGGCCCCTCCGGCCTGCGCTGGAAGTATTTCAAGCCCGAAGAGGCCCCAACCCACGAACTGTGGGAACCGTGGAGCTGCAACCGTCAATACTGCTCCGAAACCCTCCCGTGGATCGAAGAGTCCTGCGAATTTGTGGATGACACTTCCCGTGTCACCGGCACGGGTGGCATCGTCCGCGCACTTTACACCAATCTCTACGACGTCCTCACCAAGGGTGCCCCGCAGGAAATCAAGCTCGATCAGGTTCGCCGCCAAGTCCATGTTATGGAAGAGGCCCACAAGCAGAATCCCCTGCCGACCCGAACAACGGCTTGATGAATACCGCCTCCGCAGGCAGTGCCCTCCCAGCACGAAAATGAAGCCACCCGGGATCTTGACGGGAGTTGTTCTATCGGCCCTCTGCCTGGCCGGGGTTGTGACGGCCGCGGAGCCGGTTGCTATCGATATCACCAAACCGGCGGGCGAAAGCCTGCGTTTCCGTTTCCCCTGATGCATCCTCCCCTGAAGCCGGAGATGAACTGGCGAATTTTAGGGCGGTTTACTGGTTGGACGGAGAGGTCATGGACACGGTGACTTTTTCAACCAAAGAAATTGTTATCGAGCAGGGTTCCCACATGATCGTGGTTGGAGACGCCACTAACGGAATCGTCGATGATGCCTTCATCACATCGGGTGTCCACACGTTTACAAAGCAGATCCTGCATCTAGTGTCCTGTCCCACAAATGCGCATATGTTTGTTGCGATCAAAATGGCCCGCCACCAAGGCGCGACGAAGGAGCCTATCCGTTGCGATACGGGACTGAGAAGCAACGCAGGTGCCGGGCCATTTTCATCGCAACCCTCT
>JBGSSC010000655.1:0-5572 GCA_041737265.1 Terrimicrobiaceae bacterium
CCTTTCCCACAGGGATGCAGCGGAGCCAGCGTGACGATTTCGGCTTTCATGAAATCGAGGGTCACTGCCTTGCGTTCGCTGCGCTGGAGGACAATGAGTTGATTCGCTTTATGAAGGAATGCGGCGAAATGCCGTCCGGCGAGTTCGTGAACATCTGCGGGGCGGAACGTATCTGTGATCGGGCCACGCAGTTCCGGATCTTTTTCCCAGCGGCAATGAAAGAGCGCCAGCACCCCGGCCCAAGTTGTGCGGTTGGCGGTTTTCAACAACTTTGCCTCGGTCAGACAGTCGGTAAAGAGCCGGTCCCGTGCGGGCCGGGCCGGATCAGGACAACGCAACACTTTTCCGTCGCTGGTGATCAGTTTGCGAACAAGGTCGGCGTCGTGGCGCCCCGGCCCGTCTCCAATATAGACCAATCCGCCGCTGACCGCCCGCCCGATGGCATGAAACTCCGCCGCGGTTTCGGTCGTTTGGAACATGTCCCAATCTGTCCAGCCCAGCGCTCCAACGAACAGTCCATTGAAGGAGTTATTGATGATATGGGGTTGATGGAAATGCTCGTGGTGAGGCTTGTGGGAATGGTCGGGCGAAGTGCGAATGATCGTGGTCGCATCGAAGGAAAACAACGCGTCACTGGAATGGCACATACACGCAATCATGTTCCCGCCAAAATGCACTGCTGCCGCTCCCTGCACTGCTTCCTGATAGGCAAGCATGGTGGACCCGTGACCAATGGTATCGCGGGTAAAGCGGTCCAGGTTGGACTGGCCATCCACTTTGATGAGGCGGACTCCCTGCCGCCGCAGTTCACGGAACCAGCGATGAAAAAACTGGCTCACATCCTTCGGAGCGATGAAGAGGCTCGCGGTTGCTGGTTTTCCCGACGTCCCTTTCAAGGGATGCTTCGGGCTCAGCAACTCCAGGTCGTCCCATGGCCCGTGCGCGGACACTCCGGTCCAATAGCCCTGCAGGGTCAGCCACACCCCGGCTTCCCGAATGCCAAAACGTGCGCGGATTTTCTCGAAGAGCCCGGACAGTCCGACAGGGAATTTTTTGCGGTTTGCATCAAAACCCGTGAGTGCGGAGTCTTCGTCCACCTCGCTCCAGCAGTCGTCAATCAAGACCCATACGGGCCTGATGGCCGCGCGCCGAAGCGAGTTGAGAGATTGCAACACACCGCGCTCGGAGACATCGAAATTCATGGCCTCCCAAGTACACCAGCCCAGATTTTCAAATACCGGGGGGAAGGTTTTCTGCCAGCGCGGCCGGAAGGTTTTGAGATGGGTGGCGGCAGCGGAAACGGCAGCATCTATCAAGCCAAAGGGATCCCTTCCACGCGCTGCCAGCAGGACGTCGGTGGTGGCGGGTTCGGCCAGAGCCCCGTGCGTCACCAGGGTGAGTCCGTCCGGGCCCCCGGTGAGATAGGAGCGGGTGTCCCCATGCGCAAGCGGCAATAGAAGTGCGTATTCGCCGCCGGGGAGTTGCCAGAGCAGAAGTTGAATTTGGGAGGAGTTGCCCGTTTCAGCGTAGGGTTCCAGATCGGTGACACCGCGACCGAAGCGCGGACGGCACCACCACTGCTTGCGGCGCTCCAGAGAGAGGAAGCGTCCGAATTTTTCTGGACGCAGGCCCGACACGGAATGGGGAGCCCCGTCGATCCGCAGGACCTGAAATTCTCCAGTTGTGACCCAATGCGCGGTTTTTGGCAGTCCCTTGAGCAGGGGTGTCATGGGCGGGAAAAATATTTTCCCGGGGTTCTTTGAAGGGAACACAGGTATTCCAAGTGATAGCCATACCGTGCAAGGACCTCCATCTCCACGCTATGGGGTGGATGGGCGCGGGAAAAAACCTCCCGTGTGAGCGCCATGAGCCTGCGAATGCGGAGGTCGAGATTTTTTACTTCCCGGGGCAGGCGGCGCGCCAGCGCGGATTCGAGAAATGCCAGGTAAAAATCCTGCAACGCCACGCCCTCGATCCAGAAGTCGAGCAGGCCGGCATTGCGCCGGGCCTTGCTCTTACAAAGCACAAGCAGGCGCGTTGCCCGGGCGTAGCCCCGCCGGACGCTCTTTACCAGTGCGCAGGTTTTAGCGCGCCCACCATGTTCGTGGCAAAGCGCTTTGAGATCCTCTGCGAGAGTATCCCCACCGTCGCGAAGATTTTTAAGACGTTTGCTCCAAATCCCGGCGCGGCCATAGGCGCGATCCCGGTTTTTCAAAGGCCGCAAGCCCCCGGCCGCCAGCTCCGCGGCCTCAGCAAAATCCGGCAGCGGGGCTCCGAAAGTCTCGCACACCCATTCATGGACAATCTGGGCGGGAACCATATCCTCCATCCCTCGTGCCGCCCTCACGGCGGCGAACGAGGCCGGCTGACAGGTCTCCGGATGATTGCGACGCACCGCCCAAGAGGTCACGACGTGGCCGGCACCCTCCGTCAGGCCTTTGCGGGCCGACCAGAAACAGTTGGCCGAATGACGCTGAAGATCCGGGATTCCCATCTGGTCGCCTGCCGAGCGATTGGCGGAGGCTGTCACGACGTCAAAGCCTTTCCTTCTCAGGGCGTCGGTGCAATAGAACCCCCGGAAGGTGCCATTTTTTCGGGTTTGTTCATCGACCGCAAATGGTTCGAATTCGTGGCGGAATGTCTCACTTACGTTAGCCTGATACGAGGAGCCCCAGGTGACCATCGGATTGGCGCTGCGTCCGTCCTTGCCTCCCCACGCGATAAGGAAATCCGGCCGGGGGCAGGCCGTTTGATAATCCCAATCCACCATCAGGGTTTTACGAGGGATTTTGCTCAGGATCTCGGGGAACGAAACGGCCATGTCGTGCCAGAGCATGGGTCGCAAACCGCGTTTCGTAACATGTCGGAGCACTGGCCGGATCTGGCGCAGATAGAGCCCCTCCATCGGTTCATTTTTCAATCGCGGGCTGCGACCAAGATGGCTGGTTTCGTCCCCTCCAATGTGAAAGTGACGGCTGGGCGAGAAGACCTCGATCACTTCATCGATGAGTTCACCTACGAAGGGCACGGAGCGGGGATTGGTGGGATCAAGGTGAGTGGTCAGGTTCGATGCTTCGCGCAGGTGAGCGTATTCCGGATGCTTGAGCACGAACTCGAGATGGCCGAGGGATTGCACCAAGGGAATTACCTCAAGACCTGCCGCATGGCATCCCTGGGCCCACGCTTTCCATTCGTCATGCGCGGGGGCGTCCGGATGAACCAATGCCGGATGATTGGCAAAGCGGAATTTGTCCTCGATCTCCAACAGGACGGCGTTGAACCCCCACCCTTGAAGCCGGGAGAGAAAATCGGCAAGGTAATCGAGCCGCCACATCGCCCGCTTGAGATCAATGTGATAGATGAACAAGGACACGCAGCGTGCGGGGAAGAAACTATTCTTTGCCTCCGGCTGCGATGAGTTGCTCGGCCAAATCGGGGTTTTTCATTCTCCTTGCCAGCTTCAGCGGGGTTCCATTGAAGCTGTGGGGATCCAGATTCGGCTTCCTCTCCAACAGCCAGTTCAGCATTTCAGGTTTGTCGTGCAGCACGGCGAAGTGGAGGGCGGTGTAGCCCGGAGGATTAGTCGTGGCGGCATTGATATCGCCCCCGTCGGCCAGCGCTTTTTCCGCCGCACCCAGATCGCCCCGGACCACTGCCAGCAGCAAATCGGTAAATCCGCCCACGTATTTGTCCTCGGGATTGCCGCCGGCTTTTTCAAGGATTTCCACGATCTCCGCATGTCCGTTTATCGCGGCATGAGAAAGTGCAGTGCGCTTGTGGGAGTCTGCCAGATTCACATCGGCCTTTTTTGCAATGAGCAGTTCGACCATTTCCTTCTTTCCGCGCTCCGCCGCGCACATCAGAGCCGTCCTGCCGCCGGACGGGGTGGAGTTGACATCCACGCCTTTGGCGAGAAGTGCTTCCACGACCATCGCACTGCCTCGCGAGGCAAAATACATCAAAGGAAGGGGATATTGCCCCTTGAATTCCGTGTGCAAGTCCGCGCCGCTCTCAATCATGTTGAGCACTGCTTCCTCGGTAATGCGGTCTGACTTTACCAGCGACATCAACGGCTTGTCGGCGTACTCGTTCTCCGCATGGGCGGCTGCAAGGAAACAAAGGACCAGACTCATCGGTAACAACCGTATTTGTGCGACCATAAGCGGTTTTCTAGCAGGGGGCCGGGGGAAACGCCAGCCAGAATAATTTAAACACCGGGCTAACGGACTATTTTATTATTTGTAAATCATGGATTCCTCTGTTTTAAGTGTTATATGCTAAAACGAGCGCCAAACTTCCTCCCCGTGTTCCGTAGTGGCAAATTTATCGCCGCCGCTGCCCTCTTGGCTTTGCTGACCGCGGGTGTTGCGCAAGAGCCGTTGGACAAGGCACCCAAGCCATCCATTCCCATGCCGGAGGGAAAATTTCTTCCTGGTGGACCGCTGGCGGGCTACGTGCTTCCGAAGTCCTCGCAAAACACCGGGGATGGCCCGGAGGTCGAATTGTTTCCGGGCTCAGTTGAGCATTGGAGGGGCTACATGATGAAGTATGTGCCGATGCGCAGCTTCTTTGACGTGCAGAGCCTGCTCAAACGCTGGATTGCTGCCGAGCAGCCCGGCGTTCCCAAAAACCTGATCGAGCAATATGTCTCACCCGTTTACGATCAGCCGGAAAATGGGCAGGCTACCGACACCGGCAAGAAGCTTCCGGCGGTGCCCGTGGTGCGATGCGAGGCCGGCAAACCGGTTTTCGCCCTCGACTTGGGAGAGCTGGAACCCGGTTTGTATGCCGTGCGCGTGATCGGGGCGGTGCCCAAGGAAAAACTGCGTCGGTTCCGCTCCCCGGTGTTTCTTCGCATGAAAATCAACGACGGACCTGATGGCGCGGAGAGCACCTACCGGATCAGCACGGGCTATGTGGATGAATTTTACAATGTCGGCACGTTCTATTTTCACGCTCTGACCAAGCAGGCGTTCAAGGCTGAACTCTCGGTCGATGAAGGGAGCGAGGCACCGTTGCTCATACATGACATCAGCCTTGATGACGTGCTGGCCGGCACGGAGCGCCGCGCGATCAAGACCCGCAGCATTCTACCGGAAAACCCCGCCCCGGCAGCTGATGGCGAAGAGGACGTTGCGGACGTTGCCCCTGCGGTCCCCACAGAAAAACCGAAGCGGAAAATCACTCTGCCGCAATTCACCCCGGAGGAGCGGCTGGCCCGCGATCAGGCTATTTGGAACTGGCTTCCCCCGCTGAACACCCCTGCTGCATGGGGCCCGGCGAAGTGGGAACCGGCCGAGCAGGGCGTCGCGGAGAAAACCGCTGCTCAAATCGCCGCGGATTTCGGGGTTTGGGAGGCGGCCGGCGGGCGCGAGGTGACGAACTTCAACGCGCAGACCGGCTTCACCATCGACCCGAAAATGCAGAATGCATTTCTCGTTAACACTAAGCTCGGTCTTTCCTACACCATGGACGACCTGCGCGCACGTAAGCCGCTCCCGGACCCGTTTCCTTACAAGGACACCGGGAATGGATTGTTTTTTCCGGACAAAGCGAATCCCGAAAAAGGCCG
>JBGSSC010000029.1:0-33467 GCA_041737265.1 Terrimicrobiaceae bacterium
CGGTGTGGCCGGTGTCGGTGAAGACTTTCAGCATCGTCCAGTTGTATTTGACCCCCTCAACAAGCCAGACTTTGACTTCGGTGATTTTCATAAGTTTTCGGAATTTCCCCTCACGGTCTCGACGAACGCCATCAGGTTTTCCCACGGCACGTCAGGTTCAACCGTATGTGTCGGGGCCAGCAGCAGCCCTCCGCCGGCTCCAACTTTTTCCATCAGTTCCCGGCAGATCCGGCTCACATCTTCCGGCGAGCCGAAGGGCAGGGTGGTTTGTGTGCCGATGCATCCCCAGAATGCCAGCTTGTCCCCGTAGAGCTGCTTCATTTCGAACGGGTCCATGCATTCGGGTTGCACGGGATTCAGGATCTCGACCCCGATCTCAATCAACTCGGGGATGATCCGCGCCATATTGCCATCCCCATGGTAAAATATAAGGATGTCCGGGTTGGCAGCTTTGGCCGCAGCGATCACCCGGGCCAAGCGGGGTTTGATCTCCTGCCTCCAGAGGGCGGGGCTGATCAGCATGTCGATCTGGGTCGCCACATCGTCACCGAGCATGAGAATATCGGCGCCCGATTTCGCGTATTGCGCGGCCATGCCGACGCGGATTTCTGTCAGCTGATCCAGTAGAAAAATAGCTGTCTCCTCCCCGCAAAGCAGCTCCTCCATGAAAAGATCCATTCCGCGCAAATACCAGGCGATCTCAAAAAGTGTCATCTCCATGAAAGCGGCCACAACGAGGTCGCGCTCCTTGAGCCCCGCGATTTTGCCTGGCATGTCCGTCCATCGATAATCCTCGAGAAAATCCGGCCAGGGATAGGCCGCCATTTCAGCCGTGGATTCAAACCGACTCATCGGGTGGAGCATTTCCTGAAAATGGGCAGTTGGCCCCGGGGCTCCCATGATCCCCCACTCGGGATTCCAAACAAGCGGACGGGTGCCCGGAGGCAGATTATCGTAGAAGCCGGTGTAATCGGTCTTGAGCATGGTTGGATCAAGTTCGATGGTCCGGATGGGAAATTTGAAGTGCTCGTGATAGTCCTCGTTTCCAAAGCGGCGGCGGAACTCCTCAAGCTGCGCCGGCGAGAGGACAAAATCGAATCCGATCGATTCGGGTTGCTGGCGGCGCATCGCCCGAAGAATGTTCTCACGATTCGTCATAAAATTCCAAAGGTATCCCAGGCTTCCTGCGCCCCCATGCCGCCCTTGATGGCTTCGAAAACCCGTTTCTCTCCGTGGGCCTTTTCCCATGCGAGCGGGATGATCTCTCGCTCGAGTTCGGCTGGAAGAATGAGCACCCCGTCGATGTCACCGAAGACAATGTCGCCGGGTCGCACGATCACACCATCCACATCGATCCGACAGCGGTAATCCACCACTTTGCCCCGGGGACGCTGGTCCCGGGAGTAGCAACCGTGGGAAAATGTCGGAAAATTCAATTTCAGGATTCCGTTCGTATCCCGCGAAAATCCATTCACGACGGCACCGACTGCCCCGCGATTGCTGGCTGCCGTGCTCATCAGCTCTCCCCACAGGGCGTAACGTGGCGAGGATCCCGAGCAAATGTAAACCTCATTCACTTTCAAATCGTCGAGGGCTCCAAGCATGAGCCCGAACGGACGGTTCAGGGTCTCGGAGTGCCGGCCAGGCCCCTCGCCGCCGGAGTCATCCATTTCCAGAACGGGCATCGCCCGGCCGGCGACCACCATGTCCGGTCGCAGCGGACGGATCGCCGGGGAAAGGAATTGGTTCAGGTGTCCGGCGGCATCAAGGATGTCGCCCACCACGGCCGTGTAAAGCTCCTCTCGCAGAATCCGGAAGAGCTCGTTGTCGTCATTCCATTTCTTCACACAATCCAAACTTTTACAATCTTGCCAGAGCGTCAATATAACGATCACATAAGTCCAATATACGGACTAACAATGAAATCCTCCTTTTCTTCGCTTTTCAAAGCCCTGGATGTCCTAACGCTCCTTACGGGGCATCCGGCCGGCCTTCGGATGTATGAGGTTGTCGAGTATCTCAGCTTGCCGCGCCCCACGGTGGTGCGTCTGCTGCAGGGGTTGGGGGAATACGGGCTTGTTGAGAAGCAGGGACGGCTTTACCGGCTGAGCGGGCGCTTTTCGGAGTGGGCTTGTCCGGATCGGCATGGACTCCTGCGCAAGCGCTATCGCCCGTTGTTGGAGGCGGTGGCGGCGGGAACAGGAGAGCTTGTTCTGCTGGGACTTCAGGAGGGGAACGCCATCGTTCATATCGACTTTATCGAGAGTGACCACGCCGTGAGGGTGGCTCCGGCCCCGGTGACCCGGCACAACCTGCAAAGCAGCGCTCTTGGAAAGCTGGCCCTCAGCCGTACCCCCCATCTCCGGAAACGGGTGACCTCTGCCCGGATCAGGAAGGAGCTGAATGAGATCGATACCGAAGGGATCGCCTGGAACCGCGAGGAGTCAAACAAGGGCGTCATCGCCATGGCAACTTGGATCACCACTTCCGCTGCGACTGCCCCCATGGTCGCGGTGGCCTGGCCCGCTTATCGATTCTCGGAATCTGCGGGCCGCAAGGCGGTGAGGCTGATCCGGGAGTTTGTCTCCGCATGATGCTGGCATCTATCGGGCCGGTTCGCTTGCAAAAAGTTTCTTGGCGGTCTTGAGATCCAGGGCAGCAGACGGGGCGAATTTTTCGGAGGCCGCGTAATCGATCAGCGATTTTTGCAACTGACGGGCTTCGGGTTTGCCTTCCAGTGATGACAGATCCGACATACAGGCGAGAAGTTTTCCGGTTCCCACGCGCGCCTCGAAAATGAGGCCGAGCTTGTGGTTGCGGTCCACATTGTCAATGCTTTGAACAATCGGTCGATATCCCTTGGGCAAGCTGTCGAGAATGACATTGCAACCATTCATCACGATATCGAACCATTGGTAATCGCTGTGAAAATCGGTTGGGAAGCCCTCCAGTGCGGGGTGTTTATCCTGAATCAGCAGCCCCAGCGTTCCCGGAGCATGCGGCTTTTCCGGGGTTCCGGTCCATTGCTTGAACATCGCATAGCACCAGAAATCGGAAGTGAAAAAGCCATCGATTCTCTTTTTCGGAAAATCGCTTTTCCTGGGGATGAAAACCACACGGGAGCCCTTTTCCAGTTCCGCAAGAGTCTCCTTCCACTGATGCGTGATTTTTACCGGTGACGAATCGCCGGCTGATGGCTCCGTGGTTTTAGGATAGACCCAAAGAGAGTATTGGTTCTTGAACTCTGTTCCTTCCAACCCGATTTCGAGGCTTAGCTTCCGGGCCGCCTTGATCTCCTGGGGAAAGGTCATCGCGATTTCTTTGGGAGAAAACGAAAGCTGTCCCTGCGGAAGTGCGATCGGCAACTTTCCTTCGGACCAGACATGGCCGGACTCATCCTTGATCACGTAGGAGAGGGACGATGACGACTGGTCGTCCGGTCCATAATTGGCAACTGCGACTTGTGCCGTGAATGTTTCCCCGGCTTCCCATGTGTATTTCGGGAAGATCCCGAGAACGACCGTCGAGTTGCAGAACATCCGCCATTGCTCCGGGGTGATCAATCCCTTCGATTCCATAAACGCGTCCAAAATCCCAACGAGTGCCGTCCCCTGGCCGGGATAATCCTGCAGGTCAAGAAGCTGGAATCCGCCGATCTTCGGGGTTCGCAAATAGGTTTCTATCTCGGCCCGATAGTTGATCGTGGCCAGCGCGCCGGAGGCGCGAAAAAAATCATCCGCTTGATCCAGCATTCCCGCTCTGGAAAGCCGCTCCCGGAAGATCTCGAGATTCAGAGGGCGCAGAACGCCGGTGTATTTGCCGATCTCCTCAAAGCGGGGATAGACCTGATATTGGCCGGCTTCGTGGCCGATCAACGGAATGGTGACATGGGCCAATGCCTTTTCGTAATTGTGAAGGGTGTCGGCGGGGCCGGTTTGAACGTGGCCCAGGGGTTTGTCGGCATGGGCAAACGAACCGCGCACATTCCCCTCGATGCCCGGCTTGCTTCGCATGGTGATCCAGAAGTCATCGCCAAGGTTCTGCTGGCAGATGCCCCAGTCGGGATTGCTGGCCTGGGTGAGCAGGAACCGTGAATCGCTCTCGCGGAGATCCCGAACCATTGCGGCGCGGATATCGCGCCCTTTCAGGTTTTCATTTCCCAGAGAGAACAGCGCGAACGAGGGCGAGTTCCCGTAGGCCTGAAAAATTCTGCGGGCTTCCGCCATCGAATCCATCCGCTTGAGGTAGTCGGTTCCGTAATTGCTGCCGAAGCTGGCCAGCTCGGGCTGGAGGATGATCCCGGATTCGTCAGCCGCATCAAACGCCGCCCGGGGCGGACACCATGTGTGGAATCGGACATGGTTGAGCCCATAGTCCCGGCAGGTCGCGAAATATTTTGCCCAGGAAGCCTTGTCCATCGGCGCGTGGACGGTCTCGGGGAACGCCGCGTTGTCGCATTTTCCTCTGAGCAGGGTCCGCTTGCCATTGATGGTGAACTGGGTTCCTTCGGTCGATACCTCCCGCAGCCCGAAGCGTGTTTGGTCGAGATCTTTTTCTCCGGTCGCCGCGGATAGTTCAGTCGTCAATTCATGAAGCGCCGGGGTGAATTCGCTCCAGAGCGGTGCATTTTCACCCAGGTGGATTGTGGCTTCGACGGTGCCTCCGTCGCGGACATCACGAAACGCGACCTGCTCCTTGACGTTAATCCCCGGGGCCGTGCAGGCGAAATTCAATGTCCCGTTTGCCAGTTGGCCCGATTCGTTGCCAAGCCAGACCTTCAGCTTTGCGGTTTTTTTGGCGGCATCGGGATAAACCGCGACGTTAGCGATCCAGATCCGGTCGGTGGCCTTGAGCTGAATTTCTCCTACAATCCCATTCCAGTTGGTTTGGGTATCATCCGCCACCTGGTGCGCTTCACAAAATGCCGGCAAATCAATCCGGGTCAGTTTTTCCAATCGGTTGTCCACCAGGATCGTCAGGCGGTGCTTTCCGGGGGAGAGATCCAAGGGAAGCGGATACACATGTGACGTCGTGAGCGAATCGAGCGTCCCCAATGGAACGTCATCGATCCATGCAGACGTTAGTTTGGTGCGCTCGAGTTCGAGTTCGATGCGCTTGCCTTTCCATGACTCTGGAATATCGATATCCCGCTGATACCACGCGACCCCTTCATAGGGAAATAGGCGCGCCAGCTTCGAGGTGAGTTTGCCGGGCTGATCGGCCTCTAGCGTGAGTGCTTGAATGCTCTTCTTGGCCTCGCCACCGGAGTTTTTAGCGGATTTCTGCGCCGCGTCCGTTGTGCCCGGAAGCGGAATCATCTCCTTCAGGTCGCTCGAAAACCATTTTTCCTCCTGGCCCTTGCCATCCGGGTCCAATGCAAACCGCCAGTCGCCCGCCAGCGACGTGGTTTCCGCAGAGGCTATTTGAATCATGAGCCCGGTGATAAGTAGGTAGTATTTCATAATAACATTACGGCGCCTGGCCGATCTCATCGATCGCGAGGTTGTCGATCACACACATCCCGCCATCCTTGTCCGATTTGGTGAGGGCCAAAAACGTTCCGGTCTCCGGGCCGGTGGTGAAAGTTTCATTGACCCGGCCTGCGCCGCACGGGATGGCGAGCGTCTTGCGGACCGTCTCGGGCCGATCGGCCTCCCCTTGGATCACGAGGGAATAGATCTCGCTTTCTGCAATGGTGTCGAATGCGATCCGGTAGTGGGTGGATGGCTTCAAAGGAAGGAACGAGGGGAGCGTGCGGGCGACGACGCCGGCGGGTTCATCCAGGGATTTTAAGGAATACCGGCCCGCGATCACATCATCCGTGATGCCGGGATTGCTCTCCGAGAGATGGGTGGTTGTCTGTCCGTGGGCGGCATAGACAAACGGTCCGAGCCCCTCATCGACGTATTCGAAATCCTCATAATAGGTGTGCTTGGCGGCTTCCGGAGAAACCTCAGTCTGAACCACCCGCACATCGTCAAACTCGACCTTCGCACCTCGCGCGTCGGCATCGACCAGGAGTTCCAGCTTCGCGGAGGTGACACCCGCAGGCATGGGGAAAATGACCTTCAGGCGCTGGAATTTGGTCCCCAGCTTTGCGTCGCCGACGTTCCGGTTTATGACATCCGTCATGGAAACGGAGTTTTGATAGTATTGCTTGGAGCCTTGAGGAGTTACGCGGATCGTGGCCCTGCGACCGTTCTCCGTGCTCACCCAGACGGATGCGGCGTAGGAGCGCCCTCCTTCCAGGCCGGAGAGTTCCTGCGAGACCCCAACTGGAACGGAGGAGGGCTTCGAAATGACGAGGATATTATCGCCGGTCGCGCGCTTTTCGAATTTCAGGGAATCCTTCGCCTCCGCAGGGAAGGGCTGCCAGACCTTGAACCCCTGGCTGTCAAAGCCCGGATCGAGGACGATGCCTCCCTCGCCCCAGACCATTTCCTTTTGATCGGGGGCAGCATCCGGATAGATCACGTACGGCGCGGAGGGAGAAACTGTGAGCTCAATCCACCCATCGGTCACGGGGAGCGTTTTTTCCAAAACCCGCCCGAGATCGGTCAAGCGATATAGGAAGACCTGACTTTTCCCAGCCCAGGAGGGTGGCAGTTCCCACTTGTGGGGTGTGCCGACCTCATCCCAAACATAGATCTTCTTTTCATCCATCGGTTCCCACGGGATGAAAAACCGGTTATTCTTACCGTCGGCATCCCAGGTCATGATCACCCGGTTATCGCGCTTGCAGACGACGCTGTTTCCGGATTGTTCGACCGTCACGCCATGGGAAAACTCCGCGCGGTTGCCTTTCACCCAGCGCAAAAGCTCAAAGTGTTGGAGATACCGGCTGGGCAGATTGATGGAAAAGGTTGCGCGGATGTAGGTGTTGAGATCCAACTGATTTTGCCATCCCATGAACCCCACCGACTCCGAGCCGCGCAGCAGCGGATCGAAGCCATAGATTCCCCGGTTGGAGTTCCAGAGGAAGCGGTAAAGAAACGAATTAAACATGATCCGTTCGCTCCACGTGGCCCAGGTGTCCAGGGCCGCAGTGAACTCCGTTCCGAGGGGAAGCCCCATCGACTTCAGTTTCGAGGCCAGCTTCCAGGCCGCCCAGCCGTCCTTGTCGTAACCTCCGAAATAGGCGTCGAAATAGATGCAGTCCAGCTTCGGGATTTCTGAGCGCATCAGGTCGAGCGACTTGTAAAGCTCGCCGGTCAGGACGTCCTTCCGGAGATCGATCTTGACGCTTTTATCGATCCATTTCCATGCGGGGATGTGGTTGCCTTGGGCATCGAGAGCGAGGATCTCGGGGTTATACCGGTGCGCCTCGGGATAAACTTCCGTGCAGTTCACATGCAACCCCATCCGGGCGTTGTAGTCGCCGGCTTTCCCGAGGAGAAAATTCAGATCCTTGAGCCCGCCGGCCTTCTCGTTGTAATGCCCGCCATAGTCGGTATTGGCACTATCGTGCCCTTCGGCAGTATGTCCCCGGATCAGGTACCGCTGACAAAGGCCGTCGGTCAGGAGTGAAGTTCTTTTCACTTGATCCAGGATTCGAAGAAACGGCCACTGGACCAGACTGCCGAAGTTTGCGATCGCACTCTGCCCGACTTCCTTCGAAACAAACTCCGATCCAAAAGGAAGCGGCATGACCCGGCGGAAAACGATGCCTGCATCCTGCCAATCGGCCACGCCGTCCTGGTTCTGATCCGCCGTCACGATGATTTTTGTCCATGGCGATTCGCAAAGCTCACCGTCCTCTTCCCGGTAGCGCCAAAGCGGCCTCCAGGCGGAGCAGACCTTCACGGAATCGAGGGCTTCAATTTGCCATGCCACGCGGCGTGTGCTTTCGAGGTGGTTGCTGATGAGACCCGTAGCGATCTTTCCATCCGAAAGAAAGATCGTGTTCCCGTATTGCGTCATAGCGGTCGGCGGGAAAGTTGAGAGCAGGCCGAAGACCTCCGTGTAATCATCGACAATCTTGTTTTGCAGAGTCGCGATCTCAGTCTTCGGATTTTCCGAAGAGGCGCTTAGCAAAACCATTTCGGGCAGAAGCAGCGTCTTGAGCTTTTCCGGCCCCTTCTCGATGACCTCTCCAAAACGCAGATCCACGGAGTCCTCCTTAACCGAAAGCAGGAGAGGGACCTCAATGCCCATTTCGGCGAACAGCAGCCGGTATTCGGCCGTGCTGTCATCAATCTTTTTGAAGGCAACCTCGCACGTGACCTGACGCTTGTTCACCCTCACCGCCCGCCCGTATGAGGCCTGGCCTTCGAAGGTGGTGCCGGCGAGCTTGTGCTTGTAGCGGATGATTCTCGGGAAATCCTGGTCAACCTCCACCTCCAGGGTCTTGCTTTCCAGCATCGCTGTCGGTTCGGCATGGGCAGATAGGACGGACAGGAGAACGCAGGCCAGGCCGATTCCTCCTCGCAATGATCGGAGTCGTTTCATTTTGTCGCCTTCTTGGGTGATGTCTTAGCGGCCGTTGTCGCAGTCACAATCAGGGATTGCGGCTCTCCATAGAGATCCTGGAGCAACGCTGCGCCGCCCGCCCGGAGAACCTGTTGATTCCAATTGCCGTGTCCCTGCGCAGAAAATGTGAGGACCACCGTGTGGGGCTTCGAGGGATCCTGCGCGATGTTTCCATCCGTGAGGATTTCCGCACCTGTGGGCAGGTCGTTTCCATCCACCTCAGGGACTGGAACCCAGGCCGAGATGCCAACCCCCGGCGTGACGTCGTTGTCCACTTTAACGGGACCAGTGACAAACAACGGTTGGCTCGCTCCGTCATCAACCGAGACGGAACCCGCGATTTCGCCGTAAAGGTAGAAATGATAAGATCGAATATTGAGGCTTGCGATCCCCGCACTCACTTTGAACGTGTAGGTGAGCGTGCCGGTATTAACCGCCTGGCTGTGCACCATGGCATAACATTTCAGCTCGTCATTGTATGCCAGGTTATCTCCAGCCGCAGCGGGGTCCTCGACGCCGTTGCCAGACCAATATTCATAAGTGGTGTTTTTCTCGTCGAGAACGATTTCAGCCCGCGCGGCGCTGACAGCTAGAAGCATGACGGACAACAGAAAGGGCAGTTTTGTTTTCATAGCATAATGAATTTTCTCCGTGGGCTCACTCCTTGTTCTGTCGGATACCCTGCGCATCACTCTTGAGGGTATAAAGCCCGCCGCGGAAAGGCAGATGGCGCAATTCCCCGTTGAACCCGCGCGGCGTTTCTGGTGCCAGCAACGTGAGGTCATTGTCGGAAAGATCAGGGCGAAACCCGAAAAACGAACGTATGATGACTTCGGTGAATGCCGCGCCGCAGCCTTCGTTAAAGTCCTGCCCCCCGCGATTGGCGATGCGAACGAGCGGGGCTTTCCCACGGCTGTCGGGGCCGAGGAACTCGTGCGCCTGGGCGAAAGGGCCTTCATAAGTCACTGACTCAACTGCGCGCAGAAAATCGAGCGCATGGTCGAAGGCTCCGAACCGGCACATGACATCCATGGTCATCGCAGGCCAGGCATCGTAGGAGCCCAGCGGACCGTGATCGGGCCGGTCGGATTGTGCGGCGGCGGGGTCTTTGAGCGACATGGCCCGCATCCATGTGCGGGTAAGCAGTTCGGTTTCCACAAAACGGTTCATCTCCGACTTGATGAGCGGAGTCAGATCGTTTTCCAGAGACTGGCCCGTAACAATATAATCGAAGCAATGGCGAATGGGGACCTTGTTGCCGTTTTTGTCACGGGCGTTCCAAACCCCTTCTCCCGGCTCGTAGAGCGCCATGACTTCCGGCAGCAGTTTTGCCGCCTTGTCGCGAAGTTCTTTGGCGCGCTTGAAATTCCCCTGTTTCTCGTAATACCCGGCGGTGCGTCGAAGCATATAGACATTGGCCGCGTTAAGCGATGGGACGCCCTGGATGTAGCTGGGCGAACATTCCAGGAGATTTTCCGCCCCTCCATAATCGGCAAGCTGGCTCTCCTTGGTCAATGGACGTCCTTCATAAAACGTCGCGATTTCATCCAACCGCTGAAGAACGGTTTTTCCATCGAGCGATTGACTGAGGAAGGCTTTGTCCCCGGTCACGCCAAGATACGCATCTACGCAACGGAAGATCGACCAATCATTGGCCGCATACCACGGCCCCGCGCCCTCGCCGGATAAGCAATCGAATGCGTAGCAGTTATGAAAGTCCATCGTCAACCACTTGGCGAGCAGTGTCTTCATCGTGGCCGGTTCGAGCATTGCCCAGGCATTGGCCCACATTTCCGTGTCCCAGAAATACATGAGCGTAATCGCCCACTGCGGCCCGGCGGTTACGAAACACCGGTCGGCGGCAGGGAAGTTTGTGCGGCAGAGCATCAGCGGCACGAGAGCGCCGTGGTAATACACCCGGCGTATTTTTGGGTCATCCGATACAAGAGTGGGCAGGTGTCCCGAGAAATGTTTGTTGCCCGGAGTGAAAGCCGCCAGCCAGCGCTCCTCCCACTGCGATTTTGCCAATTCAAAACTCTTGTCAAAAGATTTTGCCCAGCCCGTTGCGAGCCCTGCCGCCCCCGCCGCATCTTTGTCCATGGCGTTGGTATAGCCCAGCGAGACTGTTTGATTGGGCGCGAGCGTGATTTTCCAAGAGGCGATGCCTCCGTTGCTCACCACCTTGAAGTCGTCGGGTGCCTTGGAAAGGGCAAACGCGACTGCCGACGGTCCCGCCCCCGCTTCGTTCACGGCACACAACACTTTGTCACGATCTCCTTCCACGGTGATGGTGTTCCCGCCATTCGATCCATGGGGCGACGACCAGGTGCGCCACTGCTGATCAGGAACCCGAACCACCTGACCGGAAAACGCCCACGAGACATCGAGCGTTTGCGGTTCTGGTGTGGTATTCTTGAGCGTCAACCGGCAAAGGATGCCCCGCTGCTCAAATGGCATGCGGATCGCGGATTCCATCTCGACGCCGGCCACCGTGGCGCGACGAAGCACTTGATAGGGATACCACCGGGATTCCGTCGCCGTCACGGGCTTGCCGTTGATGGTCAATTCACCGCTGTAACCGCCATTGACAAAGGGTGGGAACGCGGCAGAGAGAAACGTCGTGAGACCGGGGTGGGTTTGCAACGCCACCCAGAAATTATTGACCGAGGGAAAATTGCGGAGGGTTTTGACATCCATCCAGTCACCGGCCAGTTCATCGAGACTTGGAATCGCCATCGTCTTTGACGGTGCATGGGATTGTCCTTGCGGAGTCTTGTCTGTCTGGACAGCGGAGCCGACTTTTTCCGACTCCGGGACTGGCTGCGTGATGGAGGAGGAAGTCCCGGATGCCTTCTTCGGCCCTGTCTTGGCGGCCGTTGTCGCAGTCACAATCAGGGATTGTGGCTCTCCGTAGAGATCCTGGAGTAAGGCCGCACCGCCCGCCCGGAGAACCTGCTGATTCCAATTGCCGTGTCCCTGTGCAGAAAATGTGAGGACCACCGTGTGGGGCTTCGAGGGATCCAGCGCGATGTTTCCATCCGTGAGGATTTCCGCACCTGTGGGCAGGTCGTTTCCATCCACCTCAGGAACTGGAACCCAGGCCGAGATGCCAACCCCCGGCGTGACGTTGTTGTCCACTTTAACGGGACCAGTGACAAACAACGGTTGGCTCACTCCGCCATCAACCGTGACGGCCCCCGCGATCTCGCCGCCGAGGTAGAAATGATAGGACCGGATGTTCAGATTTGCGATGCCCTCACTCACTTTGAACGTGTAGGTGAGCGTCCCGTAATTCACCGGCTGTTTGTGGACCATGGTGTAGGATGTGGGATTGTATTCCAGGTTATCGCCTGCCGCGTTGGAATCCTCCAAATTGTTCCCCGCCCAATATTCATATGTGGTATTTTTCTCGTCGAGTGGAATGGCGACCTGCGCGCTGGCGGAACAAATTGAACTGAGGGCCATTAATAGGGCTAAAGGGGGTTTCATAAGTCTGGAAGAGGTAGTTAGCTGCGGGGGGTGATCATTATTCCTCGGACCGAGCCTGGACATTTACGTTATCTTTCACGCAAATCGCAACAATAGCGAATCGTGCAAACCAACAGTCAAAAGATGCAAAAGGTGCACGGTCGCAGCGAGGAGGCCGAGGAGTATTGTCTTGCGTGGTGCGGGCGGCGATGATGTGGCGCATAGTTCGATATGCGGTTCATCCGCAAAAAGTTTACATATCCGCTTTTGACTTGCAGAAGGGATAGACAATGGTCAAGCCGCTTCCTCCTTCGCTAAAGCTACGGCGGACGAGCCGGCGGGTGTGGAATCGTATTCTTTGAACCACTCATGAAAGAACACGTGCCAGCGAGGGCTGGCCGGGTAGCCTGCCGCCTCGGCAGTCCGAAGGACAAGACTCGCGGGAGCGAGCGCGGCAAATATTTCTGCAGCCAATCAGGCGGCGAGGGGAGCCGCTCGATTGATCAGCCGAAGGCTGACCCGTAGGGCGTCACGCCTGGGGCCAGGCGGACGTCAACTGATATGGGCGGCAGAGGAAGAGGAGGGGGAACCGGCTGCGCCAGTTCAGTGGTCCTGTGGGCAGCATCGACTCTCCAAGGGAGGTTGCCTCTTTTCAAAACCCCAAGCCCGCCCAGGTCACCCGAATACCTGATCGCATTCATGCTGGGTGCTGTGGTAATAGAGCCGACATGCGAACACCCACCCTGTATCTCGACACCTCAGTTTTGGGCGGCTACTTCGATGATGAGTGGAAGGAACCCACCCGCCAGCTTTGGCGGCAGATGGAGGCGGGGCAGTGGCGCTTTCAAAGCTCGACCATCGCCATCGATGAACTCACTAATGCCCCCAGAAATGTTCGTGAGCTTTTTCGCGGGACATTTGATCCCGGCGCACTGGTGGCTGTCACGCCCGAGATGGAACAGCTCGCGGCTCAATACATCGAAAAAGCGGTACTCACCCCAAAATATACCGATGATGCCCGACACGTCGCCGCCTGCACGGTGGCGAAAATCGATTTCCTTGTCAGTTGGAACTTCCGGCATCTGGTCAACGTCCAGCGCGAGGCAGGCTTCAATGCCGTTAACTTGTTGCAGGGATACCAAACCGTGCGTATCATAAACCCACTGGAGCTGATTTATGGAAACCAAGACCAAAACCTTTGATGCTGTTGACGAGTCCCGCAAATGGCGGGAAGCGACCAGCCTCAAGCTTGATGCCATGACCTCCAGCGAGCGCATCGCCTACCTGCGCGCCGTCGGTGAGCGCTACGCAAGCGAATACGTGTCCCGGCCGCCAAAGGCCGTTCTCGAAGCCGCCTCGGCAGCATAGCCTGCTCTACTCCAGTCTGAAGAATTTCAGAAACGGTTCGACGCATGAGTGTTGGCTGGATCCTATCGTATCGGGATTATTGTGAATTTTATTTTGGATCAGCATTCTTTTCCAAAACTGCCGGTAGCATCGTCTGGAGGCCGGTGAACCAAGTGGCCGCCATCACGTCATAGGTCGCAGCGTCCGGATGATTGATCCCATTGGAAAAAAGTGACTTATTGATCGACTTGGGGTCGGACGGGATGGTCAGGAAGTGTTGGTATTGATCGACGGTTGCGATTCGTTTTCCCAAGCCTGAATATTTTGGAACCAAGGTGTCGCGGATGTAGGTGTTGTAATTGAAGAGGTCCGGGTTGTATTCGCTCAGCGGGGTGATCTGGGCCACGATGAGTTTGACATCCGGTTTGGCGGTGAAAATGGTGTCCACCAGCGTATCGAGCTGGGCGGGGCTGTCGGGGTTGATCCCGTTGATGCCGATCATCAAAAGAATAATGTCTGGGTTATCGGCGGCAATGAAGCTGGCGATCTTGCTGGTGAAGATCTTTTTCGAACGCTCGGTCACTCTGAACGAAAATGTTGTTCGTCTGGAATACCGTCTGACCAATACCGGCAACGAACCCGAATCGTGGCTCTGGGCGCTGCACCCGTTGTTGAGTTTTGAACCCGATGACCGCCTGGAACTTCCTCCTGAAGTCCGGCAGATGCGTGTCTATCTGGCACAACAGCCGGTTTTCCCGCCCGGGACGATCCTGTCATGGCCCGAACCAGCCCCCGGCATCAATCTTCACGAACTCCGCTTGGCAGGGATTGACGCCTATCTGAAATCTTTTGCCAGTCCGCTCTATGAAGGCTGGGCAGGCATCAGGAATTCACGCACAAACGACGCTCTCACCTTCCGGTGGGATATTAGTGCCAATCCCTGCCTCGGGATCTGGCTCACGCGGGGAGGATTCAAGGGTTGGCACCACCCCGCAATCGAACCCACGAACGCGGGGACCGACAGTCTTTCTGATGCCGCACAAGGAGACGCGATGCCACTCCTTGCACCCGGAAAAGCACACACATGGCATGTCCAACTCATCGTCGGCGAAGAACCCGAAAGCACGATCTTGTCTCCGGCATTAGCTTCCACGGATTAGGCCGCTTTCCTCTGACCGGGGTGGGGGGCGTTTATGGATCACATTTTTGGGAGCCCTCCATTTTTGATCATCTTCTGAAATTGCCCCGGAATTACTTGAAATCTACGGGCAGGCATTGTCTGGGAAGATGAGCTGAGTAAAGATGGACATTCTATGCCAAACATCGCCACGCGTTTTCCAGAGAACCCGATCCTCAAGCCAACTGATATCCCACCCAGCAGGGCTGACATGAAAATCGAGTGTCTGCTCAATCCGGGAGTATTTCGATTCGAGGGGAGAATCTGGCTCCTGCTACGCGTGGCTGAGCGGCCGGAACAATCGCCGGGGAAAACCAGTTTTCCGATCATGGACGACGGCAACATCGTCATCCGCGAGTTTGACAACTCCGATCCGAAACTGGATTTGAGCGACCCCCGCGTTTTGAATTATGATGGCGTCGACCTTCTGACCACGATGTCCCACCTTCGCCTCGTAAGCAGCGCAGATGGCATCCACTTCCGTGAGGAGCCCACCTATCCCCTGCTCATGGGGCTGAGCGACCATGAGACCTATGGGATCGAAGACTGCCGGGTCTCCCGGATTGGAGACGAATACTTTTTGACCTATTCGGCTGTATCAGCCAACGGCGTCGCCGTTGGAATGCGCAGCACACGGGATTGGAAGACCATCAAGCACCACGGACTGATCATGCACGCACACAACAAGGACTGCGCGATTTTTGATGAGAAAATTGGAGATAAATTTTACGCGCTCCACCGGCCGAGCAGTCCGGAAATCGGCGGTAACTATATCTGGATCGCCGAATCTCCCGACCTCGAACACTGGGGCCACCACCGCTGCATTGCCCATACCCGGCCAGGACTGTGGGACAGCGCACGGATCGGGGCTGGAGCGGCGCCCATCCGCACCACGGAGGGATGGCTGGAGATTTACCACGGGGCAACGAAGGAAAATCGCTACTGTCTGGGAGCGCTCCTTCTCGATATCCGCGAACCGTGGAAGGTTTTGGCACGTTCCGAAAAACCCATCATGGAACCGGTCGCCGAATACGAGCAGACCGGCTTTTTCGGAAACGTGGTATTCACCAACGGCCATCTCGTGGATGGTGACCAGATCACGATGTATTACGGAGCGTCGGACAGCGTCATCTGCGGTGCCCGGCTTTTGATCTCGGACATTCTCGCATCCCTTAGATAGAAAAAGCGGTCCACAGAGCAAACTTCTATCAGTTTCTTGAAAATCGTCTTTCAGAACCGGCCCCTTTTTGTATTCCTGAACTCATTGTGGTGGAACCGACCTCGAGAAGTGAATGAAACGCAGCGCGTTGATGTGGAAGAATGGCGGGTGGTGCCGTCATTTGTGGGGGAAGAACCGAAGCGGGAGCCCTTTTTTCCTTGGGCTCCCGCCCCTGCTTTGTTTTCCTCGTTACAGTCTAGCCCGGATTTGCTCCACCATCGCAGGCGCCTTCACCTTGGCGAGGCACTCCCACTCCTCTTGAGGAGAGAGCACCCGGATCGTGTCCTCAAGCGGCACGAGGGCGTTGTCTGGCCAAGCGGAAAACGCAGCCGTCTGGCGGCATATTCCGGGTTGAAAACCCAGTCCTGATAGGTGCTCTCTCGCTCCTTTTTCCAAGGGGTTGTTGAGGTTTGTGTTGTTGTTGTGTCCGCATCTGCGGCCTCGATGCGTGTATATTGCATGCTTTTCTTTCTGGTTATTAGGGGCAGAAACTTCCGCCCCTTCTTGTTACTGCCACCGGCCTCTCAACAATCGATAAAGTCAAAAACGAGAAACCAAATGACCCAGATCCCAATTTTTCGCGCACAAGACACGCCACGCGAAAGCGGGGTGCTGTGATGTGCTCAGCCCTTCTGTCTGAACTTTTAAAAAGATTGCCCTCGCCCTTGAGTAGTTCCGGAAACACCCTTTTGTCATGGTCTTTATGGATGTATAAATGCCTGTCATTGAATGGCTGGAAGCCTCACGCATGATTCGCCTCGAACGTGGTGGCAAAAGTCCCCGCATCATCGCTCGCCAATGCCTTCAAAGAGGATCGTCAGGAATGCCTTCGCGCCGGTAGGAATGACTGCTTCTCAAACCCCATCCAACTTGATCTGCTCCGGGAAAAACTCTGCCAAATCTGCAAATCAGAAGGTGAAGGTTCTCCTGATCAATAGTGATTCCCCTGATCTTGTGCCTGCCTGGTGCCTCGCTCGTCAATTTGACGACGAACGTTTTCGAGGTAGGCATGGGTCAGCGGATAGAACCAAATGCAGGCCGCCGAGAGGGAAAGTGTGACTGTCATTAGCGCAACGTATCCAAAGCGGAGTGCAAAGAGTGTCTCTTCGGTCTGCACCGCGAGCTTCTGATCGAACCCTGTGAAGGCAAGGACGTAGCCGGTCAGCAGGGTTGAAAGAGCAATGGCCATTTTTTTGCCAAACTCAAGCGAGGCACTATAAATTCCCTCCCGCCGCCGACCGGTTCGCAGTTCGTCATCATCGCACACATCTCCAAGCATCGAGACACTGACTAGAAAACAGCCGTTCAGCGAAAATCCTACGGCAAAGCCGGGCAGGATGGACAGCCATGGGTTCGCCGGGGTGAAAAGCCACCATGTGGAAACGACCGAGGCGATTCCGAGCAACAGCAAATACAGCATCGCGTGTCGTTTGCCGATGCGCGCAGAGAGCCACGTGCTGAAGGGGAGCCCGAGGAAGCCGGCTCCGAGCATCGCCATGCCGGCAACACCGGCAATGGTAGCCGACGCGCTTTTGTCGCCGCCGAAAATGTAAAAGATGTTGATATAGACACCAAGCGGCGAGGCAATAAAGAGACCGAGCAGGATGCAGAGGGTGCAGACGGTGAGGGTCAGGAATGCCCGGTTGCGGAAGGTTATCCCGAGGGAATGGAAGAGAGGGAGGGGTTTTTCTGCGGCTGACGGCAAACCGCGCTCCGGGACGAAGAGGGCTGGCAACACGCCGAGCGCGAGGGCGGCACCGCCCATGATCCAACCAACCGTCCGGGCCCCTTCGGCTTCGGTTGGCCCGATAAGAAAGCAGAGTTTGTAGAGCCATGGGATGCCCAACCCGATGGCAAGCCCCAGATACGGACGCCATGCCAGCACGCGGGTTCGTTCATTGTAGTCATCCGTGATTTCGAGCCCGAGCGCGGAATACGGGATCATAAAAAACGTGTAGGCGACGTAAAAGAGCGAGCAGACGATAAGGAACCACCAGAAGAGACCATCCACTCCAAGGGTCCTTGGTGGACTGAAAAGCAGTCCGATAAACAATGCGGCAAAGATCACGCCGAAAAAAATGAGCGGCCTGCGGCGCCCCCAGCGCGAGCGCAGGTTGTCGGAAAAGTTTCCGATGATGGGATCCGTGATCGCATCGAGAATGCGTGGAAGCCCCATGGCATAACCGAGCTTCACGGCATCCACACCCAATCCGACATTAAAAATCGGGAGAACGAGGGTACTCATTCCGTTGTAGAGGATGTTGTCCGCTGCGCCTCCAGCGCCCCAAAGCAGCTTGCGGGATAGAGGAACCTGTGCCGGGGCAGGCTTGGAAGGAGGGGGCATGGCAGCAGTGGTAGGGTTTTTGTTTCCAGTTAGGAAACATTCAGGTCTTGCTTGGAGGAATCGTTGTCATTTTCGGTGAGCGAAAAAGACCCAGATCGAGATGGTAATACGCGCTTCCGGGTTGCGGCTCTTTGGGAATATCTGGTCCGCACCAGAAATTCGACCAACCTCGTTTGGGAATAAACCCCGGCTTATGAAAAGGCCCGAGCAAGTTGAAGGGCAGTCCGGTGATCGTCATGGAAAACTCGGCGGGATCGTTTTCGTGGAATGTCATTTCCAATCCCGGACCATAGGTTTGGAGATGTCGTTCCCCGCATGTCACCTCAAGGACCGAACCGTGCCAGTCAGACTTGTTCAGAATGAGAGTGCCAGCTCCGACAGGACGTCGAAATCGGTAGGTGACCTTTTGATCATAAAATGGCAATCCTTGAGAACTCCATGACCCCAACGCGATCCCGGCCTTGGCGGGGGCAAGAACAAAGCCTGGTGCCGTGGGGGTGACCAAAAAGTTTCCAAGCAGGTAGATTTGGTCAATTTCCTGCCGAACATCGAAGGGAGCGGCAACTAATTCGATGGTGTTTGCGCCCTCCTGCAGGAGGTGGCCGATTTGCACCCGTCCGATCCGGCAATCCATCCATGTGGGGAGACTGAATGTCTCGACTGGCCGGTCGTTGATGCGAACCGACCATAAGTCAGGGCACTCAAAGCAGAGGTCGGTGCCGGCAATGTCGGTATCCGGTTCGACAAGGACGAAGTATCGTGCGATGCCGCCACTATCGGGTGGCATCCTGCGGTTTGCTGCAAGGACCTGGTCCCGGTATTGGATGACACTCGTCCAGCCGTTGGTTTCCATGCCATGCCTCTGCCAGTAGATGCGGTTGGATTCGTAAACCAACTGCCGGGGATAGGATTCGCCGCCGACATCAAGAGCGCATGTGTCGATAACGAGGACATTGGGATCAAGGGCAACAGCTTCCAGGAACTCAACTACGGAAGAGTTTTCGGCCGATGCCGCAACAACAGGAACTGGCGTTGTCAGCGGCGGCATGCCGAGTTCCGGTTTGCCAACCAACAGAATAGAGGCCTCGCCGGCGCGCAGTGTCAGGTCGCCATTAAACTCACGGAGAGTTCCTGACTTCGGATCCAACAAACACGTCACGCCGCCTTCGTGGACGCTCACGGCACCCATCCAGTCCGAGGGGGAGGAATTGACGATCAAGTAGTAAATGCCTTCTTCGCACTCGCGCCGTTGGTGGGCAACTCCCGGCGGGAGGGGCCTGGAAAACCGGATGCGAGGCGCCAGGCGATCCTCAATGGTCGCAATCAGGTCATCCCCGGAACCGGCCCATTCGACAGGCAAATCCTTCGTCCAGTCGCAGGGCCTCCCGTCCAGCAAGGGGTCATTAGGCTTCAGACCAACGATTTTTCCGCCACGGTCTGTAAACTCGCGAAGCTGTTCAAGGGTCTTTGATCGGAGGTTTTGAAGACCGGGTGGCAAGACAAGGAGTTCATAAGCCTGCTCGCCGAGAAGGAAGGTCGCACCGGAGATGCTGGCAGATTCGGCCATGACATATTCGTCGCCAATATCATAATCCACCTGAGCGTCGGAAAGACCTTGCGCAAAATTCGCCACGGCCTCGCGCAGCGGACGGATGCTGCGTTGGGTGTCCGTGATGATGGAGTGCGGGTCGCTCACCGCATTATGTACAGTATCCGCAGAGCCAAGGCAGTCGGATTTGCTCGAAAGGCAATACCCGGTCGTGAGGGGATCAATCACAAGCACGCGCTGTTTCATCTTGCCCCGCGCGACCAGCCAGGAGAGCCTCCCCAGCTCGTCATTCAGCGGGCGCAGGGCATCAAACCACGGGCTCTGTTCGCTGAAAAACTGGGGATGATCTTTTTTGCGTGAGCCACGGATCGTGGTTGGCGAGAAATGCGGCACAAAGAGATTCACGCCATGCACGGCAAGAAAACGCCCGATTCGGAGCCAGTCGATGGGAGTTGAGTCATGGCCGCCGGCGCCCCAGGTCTCATTGACCACCCGCTTTTTTCCAAGCTGGTTTGCCACCGAGTGAACCTGCTTCAGGAAGTAGAGGGCATGAGGCTCGGTCCCCGGCCGGGCCGGATCCAGATTCTGCGGGTCGGGGTAGTCGTGTCCCTCCAGAGCAAAACATTCGAGCAGGTCCGTCCCCGGCCAGTCCATGTGGGCGAGAAGATGGACATGCCCCGGCGTGGCATAGGGACAGGGCCAGTCGTGTTCCAGGTAATGACCGGTTAGCGGAATGCGATGGTCCTGACACCAACGCTCGAGAGGCAGCGCGAAGTTCTCCATCCACAATTCGTGGAGCGTCTCGTAAAAATCAAAACGCGTCGCGGCGCAGCCCGGCAAATCGTAGTAGAGATCTGCCAATGCGGTCTCGATGCCGTAGCCCCGTCGGCGTTGAAACTCGGATTGCACCAGACGGCTGAAGTGTTGGCCCCGCCCCCATGGGCCGTGGGAATCTGCCGTCAGGTGTGGTTCGTCTGTGAACATTGCCGCGCAGGTGCTCCAATCCTCCGGCCCCAATTCCTCAAGATAGCGCTGGTGCGTGGTTTCAAGAAATGTTCGAGTAGTTTCCGGGTCGAGCAGGCTCGTGTAAGCAAATTCACCGTGCCATGCCATTGGCTGCATTTTCTCCATCACAAACGCACACCACGATGCTTTGTCGCCCAACTCGCCGGGCTGTACCTGAGTTGTCGGCACGCCCTCCTTGGTGAGGTAGATCGCAAGCGCATCCTGCGGCGGAGATGCAGGCATCGTCCCGAATTTCGGCGTGACATAACGAACACTCGTTTGCGGGGCCAGCGCCGGCACATGGCCGCCTGCAAAACCACTAGGATACGAGTTCTCATCGTAAAGTGCCGGAACAAGCCCGAGACGGCGACACTCGGCGATGCAATGACGGATCACCTCAAACCACCGCGACGAGAGATATTCGGTGATGAGCCCCGGCCTCGGATGCAAAAACGCCCCGCCGTAACCCACACGCGCGAGGTTTTCCAGGAATTCTGTGAGACGTGCCTCTCCCTGCCCCGGGGTGTATTCGTCATTTAGTACGAAAAATGGCCACGGTCGAAACGTGCTTGGTGGGTCGAAAAAGCCCTCCAATTGCTTCAGAGCGGAAGCGTCAGGGATCATTAAAATGTTGGAAAAAATCTGAAGGTTTCGTGCGTTGTGTCGATCGCTTTGCGCACCATTTTAGTTGGCTTCTCGGATACGGAAGTCATCAAGGAGGGTCGACTCCTCGCCCGTGGCTGTGCCATCCACCAACCCCGGCAGCGAGTGACAGACGAAAAGCCGCATGACCGGGGCGGTGGCTTGGAATGTCATCGAGCATTTCTGCCACTTTCCCTTTTTTTCGACCCTGTTCATTTTGGCAATCCGCACGGAGGGATCATCAGGATCCCGGATAATCGTCGTGACGGCACCAAGGGAGTCATCAGCATTGCTCCCCGCCTGGACCCATTCGAGTTCATAGTCATTCCCTATCTCAAGACCAGTCAGGTTGATCCCGATGACACCCACAGGGGCCAGACTGCGCCTTTCGCCATCTGCGGTCGGAGCACCCTTGAGGAAAGAAACTTGGGTTCCTTCGGCGGCATCGAGGCCCTCTGCCTGATCGAGGCCGCCCAAACAAATCCCTGTGCTCTGCCCAAAGGTCCAGCCATCCGGTGAGCGTGTGTCCCGGCCTTGTGCGACCGACTTACCCAAAACCTCCAAGGAGGGCTCTTCAAATCCCGGATTCACGATTTTCTGGCCCCGTGCTTCGCTAAGGGCAGCCGCGATGGCAAGGCACGCAATCAGGCTCATCGACCAGAAGAAACCGGGCCGGTGAATGGTGCGATCTGTCAGTTTCATGAGATTTATTTGATTTTCTGTTTGTGTGTTCGGTCTTGCTGAGCCCCTGGAATATTGCTGCGGGAAAAATAAATACGGAGAAGATCGTGACTGTTTGCAGGAATCGCGGAAGGCATTGAGAGCAAAGACACCGTTTACAGCGAAACCATGAGCATGTCAATTCAATTGCCAAATCTCCGGGCATGCGACCGTGGGCCAATCATGCCGGGGCGAAGGAATCACCGACTGGTGACCTTCAGCCTCCAGCTTCCACAGTCGATCCGCGCACGATCAACTCGGTGTCGATCGCGTGGAATCCGGGGAGATACTCCGCCTCGCCATCCAGAATCCGGATCAACAGGTCGGTCGCAGTTGTCGCAATCTGTTCGATCGGTTGGCTGATCGAGGAGATACCTGGAGTCAAATGGACTGACATGGGCGAGTCATCGAAGCCCATGACCGCCACTTGGCCGGGAACAGAAAGACCATGAGCCTGCATCCATTTCATCGCCTCGATTGCCAACTCATCTCTTAAACAAAAAACCGCGTCCACCGTGGCAAAGTCTCCGCAACTTTCCATCAACGCCGCGAGAGCCCCGGGCTCTGAGGCAATAGCCGTTTCCATCCGCGCGCTGCCGCTTATCTTTGCATTTCTGAGGGCATCACGATACCCGGTCAGCCGTTCCTTCATGCAGAGAAGGTGGCTCATTTCTTCAGGATACAAGACCATGATCCTTGTGCACCCCGTGGAGATGAGATGCTCGACAGCCTGTCGCGACGCCGCACGGTTGTCCATATCCACGCACGGAATCCGTTTCTCCGCCTGAGGCGCCGATCCCAGAAGAATGATCGGAAAATCCGCGGAGGCCATCTCGAGGAATTCCATATGGTCGTCCGACGGCATCAAATAGAGCATGCCATCCAAAAGGTCGGTTTTGAAATCCGACTCGCGAAACGGTCTGCCCAGCATCTCATCCCGCGCATGAATGACAAGATCGTACTCCCCGAACCTTGGATGCGAAAGCACCGCGTTGGTCAATCGCCCCATCACATCGCTGTCGGTGGCGAACTGCCAGTGTTGATATTTCCGGGTGATCAACGAAAGACCGATTAGATTCGTGCGCTGACTACGCACCGCTCTGGCGAGGCGGTTCGGGCGGTACCCCAAGTCTTTAGCGGCACTACGGACCCGGTTCACCATCGCCTGAGTGACAGGAAATTCGTTTAGTTTGTTCCCCAATACCCGTGAAACCGTCGCCCGGCTCACACCGCAGCTCTCTGCGATGTCTGCCAGAGTCACCCGACCACGGGGGGCCATCGCCTTGAATTGCAATTCACTCATTCCACTGATACCAACCGACCAAACACTGCATCAACTTAACCTGACCGATCTCATTCTTCCTGACGCAGTTCGCAAACGCTGCTGGTTTGCCGGAAAATTCTGTCGCGTTCACAAGAAACTGTTCTTACTGCAATACGATCCTGTCGTCAATCTTTCGAGCCACGGGTCTGCAATCGTCTAGAAAAAAGTTAACCATGGAGCCGGATCGGTTTTGGAGCAGGCCATTACCAGCCCCGCTTTCCGCCAGCACTGCAATGCGGCTCTGGAGGGTTACAGTCACACCCCCTTTAGGCACATCCTCATTTCTTACTCCAAAGAACATGCGGCCAAAAATTTCCGAAAAAAAGATTTGACGCAGTGATCGTGTTTACAGTATTGTTTTAAGCAGGTGCTCACCATGGCCCCGTGTAAAAATCGAACAAACTAAAACTCCCAAACATGAAAGAATCAAAGATGAAAAAGAACGGATTATTCTACGCGTTCTGCGCAACCGTGGCGACGTTGTTCGCCTTCACACAACCGAGTTCCGCAATCGTTCTCGTGGAAATTGACTATTCGGGCACAGCTAACACCGCAGTTCCTGGCTTTGCTACGGGGATTCCAACCACCGACCCGCAGTTCACGGTTTTTAACGCGGCGATCTCGCCGACAGGCGTCAAGGCCTTTGCCGTCGGCGGCACCTCCAGCACAGCCGCATGGCTTTACGGCAGCAGCGGAACGGCCGCCAGCAATACTGACCTTTTTGCTTCATTAGTTCCGAATTATGGCAGCGCAACACGGCTTGATAACAATATTGGTCTGGCGGCTGCCGGCGAGACCTTCACGATCCAATCCGTGCAAATCGATGTCAGGTCAGCAGCGAGTACCGGGATCATGTGGCAATTTGGATATCAGAAGGCCACCGGGGCGGTGAATACGATTGTTGGCAATGTTGCGATTGCAATGCAGACCACTTCTGACCCAATCACAACCTATACCATCGATCTCACCGGCGAGGGGCTGACCGCCACCAGCTCGGCAGCTACTTGGACTGTTTCCCAGGGATTGCGGGGCCTGTTTTATCAGTCAAACGGAACGGACAATGATGGCTTTGAGGTGGATGCGATGCGTCTGGTCGGCACCAGCAGTATCCCGGAGCCAGGAACAGTCGGCCTGCTTGGCTTGGGTGCGCTCGTCCTCATGGCCCGGCGCCGCCGGTCCGTAAAATAACCATTCACAGTGGATTGTGCGATGCCCGCCAGCATTCCCATGCTGGCGGGCGGCTTTTCGGGCTGATCGATGAGTGCGGTGGCCCGTCGTCGGGGTTGCCTCCTTCCCGACAAGTGCGCAATGAGTTCCCAAATGACACGATCCTTCCTCACACTGGCAGCAATCTTTGCCGCAGGCCTCTCGTTCGGGCAAGCTCCCGTGGCCCTGCGTTGCGAAATGCAGACCAATCCGCTCGGGATCGAGGAAGCCCGTCCACAGGTTTCGTGGCAACTCCCCTGGGCCCGCATCGGGGCACGGCAGACGGCTTATCAGTTGATCATGGCCGAAGATCCGGGATTCCAAAAAATCCTCTGGGACAGTGGGAAGGTCGTTTCCGACCGATCTCATCTGGTGGAGTATGCGGGGACGGAACTCGCCTCGCGTCAGCGGGTCTATTGGAAAGTGCGTGCCTGGGATGAGAAGGACAGCTCATCGGCTTACAGCGAACCCGCGTTGTGGGAGATGGGTTTGCTGAAGCCGGATGACTGGACCGCGAAGTGGATCCGGGCCGGGGAAATCAAGGACCCGGCCACGCCTGCATCCATCACGTTGTGGGAAAAATATCTGACGCTCCCACAGATCGCGAACAGCGATGCCGCAGGGTGGATGGATGATCAACTGGCCAAGCTGGAACGTCCTCCCTATCTGCGAAAAGAGTTTGAGGTCGATGGCGAGGTCGAGCAGGCAAGGCTCTACATCTGCGGACTTGGCTACAATGAGGCCTGGCTGAATGGCCAACGCGTCAGCGATCGCATCCTGGATCCCGGCATCACGCCCTACGACTACTATGGAAGTTATGTGGTTCATGATGTCACCGACCTTGTGAAGTCCGGACGCAACGCCATCGGCGTGATTCTGGGCGGAGGCTGGTATGATGAGCCAATCGTCTGGTCCTTGGGACGCGGGATTTTCGGCCCCCCCGGCCTGATCGCCCAGTTGGAGGTCCGCACCAAGGATGGAAAGGTCTCCCGCTTTGCCACGAACGAAAGCTGGAAAACCGGTGGAGGGGGACTTCTGCGCAGTCACCATTTTCTCGGCGAAGTGTTTGATGCCACACAGGAACCGCAGGGATGGACGCTAGCGGGATTTGACGATTCCGCTTGGACACCGGCGAAGATCTCCGATGCACTCACGCCCGAACTCAAGGCCCAGACCATCGAGCCGGAGCGCGAGGTCAGCATCGTCAAACCCGTCTCCGTGAACCAGCCACAGCCCGGCGTCTGGGTTTTTGATCTTGGCGAGTTGATCACCGGCTATGTCGAGCTCCGGCTGGATGGCAAACAAAAGGAAGCGGTCAAGGTCCGGGTCGCGGAATGGCTTCGTTCGCCGGCCATCCCGCTCACCCGCCGGACTCCGGATCTGTTTTATGAGGACCTCGATGAGAAACAAGCCCTCGGGACCGGCATGATTCTTGGCAAGGCGCGATCGTCCTCTGTCATGGCGTATGTCCCCAATGACAGACACACCCCGTTTGCAATCTTCACCCAGACCTATGTTCCCTCCGGCAATGGAACAGCCGAGGTCTGGAAGCCTAAGTTTGCCATCCAGGCCTTCCGCTATGTCGAGGTGTTGGGACTCGAATCGAAGCCGGATCTTGACCTCATTCGTGGAATTATGGTCCACACCGACACGCCAAAGACCGGCACATTCACGAGTTCGGATCCGGTCCTGAACCGTGTGCATCAAGCCGCCCTCAACTCCACGCTGCAGAACAATCATGCGATGTCATGGGACAATACCACCGAGCGCGCCCAGTCGCCTTTTCTCTTCGCATGGCCGGCCCGGCTTATGATCTACAATCATGATTTTGCCCGGACCTTTCAGAAGATGCTCTTGGATCTGAGGACGGTCGTGACAAAGGAGGGCAAGTCTGTCGTCAGCCCCTGGGCAAAACGCGCCAAGCACTACCTTGAGCGTGTCAAAAACCCGATTCCGGAGGCCGCGACAGTGGATTTGCTCTGGCAATGTTACCTGTATTACGGAGATCGGCGGGAACTGGAGCGTCACTACAAAGCCGCCCAGGATTTTATCGCGTTTTATTGGAATGATGACCAGCGGGCCCGCTGGCTGGAGGCCATGCGCAAGCCCTACGACGACAGTTTTTACACCGATCCGAAGTTGGTCATGCCGACCGCCGAGCTTCCGTTCAACCAATGGGGTGACCACACGGAGAACTACATCGGCCAAACCCTGCGTTATGGGCATAACGCCGAAACGCACCGGCTATTCGTCACTATGGGACATTTCCTCACGACCTTGAAGCAGGCGGAGCAAATGGCGGAAGCACTCCAAAAACCCAAGGATGCGGAATCCTACCGGGCCATGCAGAAAGACTTGGTTACGGCCCTGCACGAAGGCTGGCTCTACAACCCCGGGACAAAAACCTACGGCGGCGTGCGCTTTGTCGGCGGGAAAATCAACCGTGATCTCGGCACGCCAAGCGGCAATGCCATCGCGCTCTACTCGGGCATGGTGCCGGAAGAGAACCATGCAGAGGTGGCGGCCCGCCTGGAGGAAGACCTCAAGAAAAACTACCGCGGCAACTTCTATGGTGGCCACGAGGGTTGGCACAAAATCGCGCAATCGCTCTCCGACGCTGGACACGTGGATTGGGTTCTCGATGAAATGACCGGACCGAAGTTTCCCCAACTCGGCTACATCACGGAGCAGTTGGACATGAACAGCTTCCCCGAGGGCTTCGGCATCCAATACGGCGAGATCACCACGGCCTCCGTCTGCCAGAGCGAATTCCAAGGGATCATGGAATGGGTTCATACCAACCTTGGCGGCTTGGAAACTGATCCCGAGAACCCGGGCTTCAAACACTTCTTCGTCCGCCCGCAAATCCCCCGCGACCTCGATTGGGTCAGCACCGAATTCCTCTCTCCCTACGGACCGGTCACTTCGGCTTGGAAAAAAGAAAATGGGCAACTCGTCATGCAGATCAACATCCCGGCCAACAGCTCCGCCACCGTGGCCCTTCCGAAAGAACGCGCGAGCGGGGAGATTTCGATCAATGGCAAACCAGTGAAGGAAGCCCCCGGCGTCACGGTGAAGTCCGAAGACACAGCCTCTCCGGAATACCTGCTCGCCTCGGGCAACTACAGCATTCGTATGCCGTATTCCAACCCGCCCCAACCAGCAGCAGTTTCCGAGGTCGAACGTGACAAAAAAAATTAGCAACAGCCCCCGTCGATCGAGGTTGATCATGATTCGGACATCACTTCTTGCCGGTGTCCTCGTGGCCGGACTGCTTTGGTCGTGCGGAGTGGCGGTGGCGCAGAGTAACTCGACTTCGCCGAAGACACCGGCCGATGCCGGCATGGATCAAATCCTGCCCCTGTGGCCGGGCGGTGTTCCAGGGCTGGAAAATCCACTGCTCAAGGACGAGTCGGTCGAGGAGGACTTCAAGTTCAAGGCGGTTTCGCATCCGGAGCTTTGGGTCAGCCTGCCAAAAACCCCGGAAAAAAACCGTGCAGCCATCATTTTTTTTCCTGGCGGAGGTTATGGCTCGCTGGGGATGGGAGAGGTCTTTCGCAACACCGTCACCATGTTCAACGACCGGAGCGTTGTTGTATTCGGCTTGAAATACCGGATCGCCCGCGGCGGAAACAATTACATCGCCGAAGCCAAAGCCGATGCGCAGCGTGCTGTGCGCCTCGTTCGTGCGCGTGCCGACGAATGGGGGATCGATCCGAAGCGGGTGGGGGTCCTCGGATTTTCCGCTGGCGGCAATGTCTGTGTGAACCTTCTCGGGAGCTTCGATGATGGCAATGCAGCATCGTCTGATCCGGTGGAACGGATGTCGAGCCGTCCGGATTTTGTCGCCCTGATTTCTCCGTGGCCGGCGAAACGCCCCACCACGGCCTACCCGATCCTGCCCAACCCACCCCCGGTGTTCATCGCCTCGGCGGAGGACGACCCTGTGGCAGCCCCGGAATTTGCCCGCGAGATTGGTGAAAAAATTCAGAGCCAAGGCGGGAGAGTGGAGTTTTTCAGCGTGCCAACCGGAGGGCACACAGCCTTTGACCTCGGAGTTTCCACCGGACCGGGCGTCAAATGGCCAGAGGCCATGCAGTCGATGTTTCCTTGATAACCTCCCCGCCCATCTTGTGGGTCATTTCACATCGCTTATTGGAGGTGAGGATTGGTAATGTGCGGCCCATCGAGGCCTGCGGGGCCGCTAGTTTACATGGGGGTCTTCTGCTCGCGAAAACCGATGAGGGTTTCTGATGCGGTTCGAAAGTGGTCGTCCAGGAGACGGCCCGCAGTTTTGCGGTCGCCGGCGAGAATCGCCTCCATGATCCCGACGTGCTGACGCAACCCGAGGCGGGCGCGCTCGGACGTGAATTTGTCGTTCCTCAGTTGGAATTCCACCAGGGCATGCATGAAGGCGGTTCGCTCGCGCATGATCTTATTGCCCGGGGCTTCAAGGAGGAGGCGGTGAAAATCAATGTCCAGCTCCGAGAAACCTTCCGTGTCCAGTCGTTTCGACCCACCAAGCCGGCGGGTTCGTTCCAGCAAATCCTCCAACCCCGGTCGGTAATTTGCGAGAGTTGCCGGCTGCATCAAGCGCCCCAAGCCGTAGCCTTCAACCAGACTGCGGAATTCCATCAGTTCCTCGATCTGACGTTTGTCGAGCTCCACCGCCTCCCACTGCCGTCGATCATCTTTACGAAACAGTCCAAGCGGAGCCAGGGAAAGAAGCGCTTCGCGAACCGGTGAGACCGAACAGCCGAGCGCCTTTGAGATAGTCCGCTCGCTGAAACGGCGGCCTGGACGAATATTTCCGTTCCCGACTTGCTTGAGCAGGTAGCGAACAGCCTCACCCACCTTAGCCACTTCCACGGGCGTCTCACCGGGGTAGTCGGAGACGCGCACCCTGCGACGCATTTTCCAGCGACTTCCACTCCGCTCGATCAACCCGCAGGCCTGCAATTGATGCAGCACGCCACGCACCGTCGTCCGGCTTGCGTCACATTCGCGGGCAAGTTCCTCCTCCCCAACCAACCGGTCGCCGGGTTTCAACCTGCGGACACGGTCAAGGATCATGTGCAGGCTCCTCGTCAGAAGCGGAGTCATTTGCGGATCAGTGTCAGACATATTTTCATCCCTGCAGCGGGGCATCATCCTGCCACAAGATAAAAAGCATGGATGGAATTTTCTTGCCTGTCCCGCAGAAAATTTGTATATATTCGGTTAAATACAATTGTGTCTGCTTCTCCCCACATGCATGGTTTAACCTCCCGTCAGTCAGCTGCCCTGCAGGCCGCCATGCCATCGGGCCGTCTTCTACAGGCGAAGTCTCAGCTTGCGGCTTATGATTCGGACGGCCTGGGTTACAAACATTTTCCTCCGGATGCGGTGGCGATTCCGGGAAATGCCGGTGAGGTGAGAGCGCTGGTTCGCTGTTTGGGAGATTTGCGGATTCCGTTTGTGGCGCGAGGAGCCGGCACCTCGCTTTCGGGAGGCCCCGTGGCGGCGCAGGGTGGGGTGATCATTCACCTTTCCCGGTTGGCAGCGATTGAGGAAATCAACCAGGACGATGCCTATGCCGTGGTGGAGAGCGGCGTTGTGTTAAATCATCTCGATGACGCGCTCAAGGCGCTCGGGCTTTACTACCCGCCGGATCCTTCAACCGGTCCGGTCTGCACGCTTGGTGGCAATGTGGCCAGCAACTCGGGTGGTGTGCATTGTTTTCGTTATGGGGTGACCGGCAACTATGTGCTCGGAGTCGAGGCGGTGTTGCTAGACGGTTCGGTGGTGCAATTCGGCGGACCGGCTGGCGGTCGAGGTGCGTGGCGTGAGGATTGGAAAAGGCTTTTTGTTGGATCGGAAGGAACGCTGGGAATTTTTACGCGATTGTGGCTGCGGCTGATTCCGCGGCCGGAAAAAGTTTGGACCTTCCGGGCCACATACCGGGAACTTGAGCAGGCGAGCGAGGCCATCCGTCAACTCGCCCGGCACCCGTCCTATCCGGCGGCCATTGAGTTCATGGACCCGCGCTGTGTGGACATGGTGGAGAACAGCCCGCTCAAAGTCGGCCTGCCCAAGGGGTCGTTCATGTTGTTGACCGAGATTGACGGGCCGCCGGAATTGGTGGACGGACGCGTCGCCTCGATTGCTGCCATTCTGCGGGATTGTGGCTCGACCGATGTCTCCTACAGCGACGCCGAACGCGAGCGCATGGGTCTCTGGAAAGCACGAAAGGCCCAAGGCGGGTTGCTGGGTCAGGTGAGTCCTGATTTCATCGTGCAGGATGCGGTGATCCCGAAGGCCCGTCTCGGGGAGATGCTGGAATTCATTTACCAACAGGCCGACGAGGCGGGGGTGGCCGCTGTCACGATCATGCATGCAGGTGATGGCAACCTGCATCCGAATTTCCTCTTTGACGGCACCAAACATGGCGACCTCGAACGCGTCGAACTCATCGGCAAAGCGCTCATGAAAAAGGTCAGCGAGATGGGGGGAACGCTTTCCGGCGAACACGGGATCGGCAACGACAAGTCGGCTTATGTGGCGGAACATTTCGGACCGCTCGGGCAGGCGATCCAGCTGAAGATTCCCCTTCTCTTCAACCCTGACAACCGTCTCAACCCGCTGAAAGTTTTTCCCGAGAGGAGGTTTGCCGCATGATCATCGACCCAGGCATCGCGACCGACGGATCACGGCTGTTCACGCCATTTTTTGATGAGATCGACATGATCGGCTCCTTCGATGCGGGCATGACGCTTGGCGAGGTTAACCGCCTCGCAGGCGAACACGGATTGTGTTTCCCGCTGGTGCTCGATCCGGACGCATCCATCGCGGCCCACATGGCAGCGGCAGAATTTGCGCCGGCCTCCGCACGCTTCGGCGCTTATGTGGACAACCTGCCCGGCATGAATTGGGAATTGCCGGAGGGCCAGCGCATGCGTCTTGGCGAGCGGGTGGTGAAATCAACCACCGGTTACGATCTCTTCCGATTTCTCCTGCATTCGGGCGGACGTTACGGACGGGCAACGGAATACGTTCTGCGCCTGCGCCCTGCCTCCGCCGAGATCCTAACTGGCAAGTTCGAAGGCGAAACACTCCCGGCCGTTGTGCGTGCGATATCGCGTTCCAGTTGGAGCCATTGGATTGACCGAATCGAGTGGGTGACAAATGGCGCCGCGTCCCATCTTGAAATCTCGGCGGGTGTCCTGCCGGGAGAGTCCCACATCTTCGAAGAGTATCTCGCGGCAATTGCCAAAACCTCCGGCTCATCATGGCGTTCGACCGAATGCCCGCCGCTGCCAGGCCTCCCATCATGGACCATCAAATGCCTGCCCTCGGGGGCCGCTTCCCTGGCAATCGAATGTGCGACCGCTACAGGCGGCACGGCACGCGCGCTTCCCACAGCAGGTGTGGTGCTGGTTTATCCTGAGCGTGCAGCGGCCCCGGGATTTATCGATGCGCTGCGCCACCGGGTGGAAAAGGTTGGCGGACATCTTTTCGGTCAACACTTTCCACCCCGGAATCCCCACGATGAGGAAGCCCGATGGACCACACGATTGGAGGACGAATGGAAAAAACTGTGAATCAGGTGCCCGCGATCAGATCCCTCACCTTGAAGTCGCAACGCGAGGATCCCCTGCGAGCCTGCGTTCACTGCGGGCTTTGCCTCGAATCGTGCCCGACGTACCGGCTGACCGGTGACGAAAACAACTCCCCGCGCGGCCGCCTCCTCCTTTGGCGAGGCATCGACGAAGGCCGGATTGAGCAGGATAAATGGAGCGACTTTTACACCGACGAATGTGTCGGCTGCCTGGCCTGTGAGTCAGCATGCCCCGCAAATGTTCCATACGGCATGAATCTTGAAACCGTCCGCCACCGCCAGGTGGCCGAAGGACGCGCCGACATCAACTGGCAGGTTGTCGCCGCCGGTCATGCCGTCAGGTTCCCTGCACTGTTCAGTCTTGCCCTTGCTCCAGCCCGCGTCCTGCGCAACGTCGGCTTTCTTCCGCACCCGATGGTCTTCACCGGCAAACCCCCTGTGCTGGAATCCACTGCCGCCTACGCCGCCCGACTCGTTGCCGAGCATCGTCCAACCGGCCCGACCGTGGCCCTGCTCACCGGCTGCCTGATGGAGGCGCTCTTCCGTGAAATCAATTTCGCCACTGTGCGGGTACTGGTTGAGAATAACGTGCGCGTCGTCATCCCAGATGGACAGGGCTGTTGCGGCGCGTTCCACGAACACACCGGCATGCCTGGCGCGGAGGCGATGTTTGAGCAAAATCGCAAGGCCTTTCGTGGCGTGGGTGACTTAAAAATCGATCGTGTGGTGAGCAACTCCGCCGGTTGTGGCTTCGCGCTCGGCAAAGCCCTTGACGGCGAGCCGCGGGTGCAGGATGTCCTGGGTTTCCTCGGGGAGATCGGCATCAAACCCCGGGCGAAGCGGCACGGCCGCAGCAAGGTCTTTGTCGATCTGCCCTGCCACCTGGTTCACGGACAAAAGGTGGATGGCATTCCGGCCAGCGTGCTGGATGCAACCGGATATGATTGGGAGCTTGCCCCCTGCTCCAAGGATTGCTGTGGGTCGGGAGGCGTTTACAACATCCAAAAGCCGGAAAACGCACGGGCGATCCTCCGCAAAAAAGCCGCCTTCCTCGACGATCAGCCCCCCGGCATCGAGCCCATTCTCGCGACCGCCAACCACGTCTGCATGATGCAGTGGAACACCGCACACTCATTCATTAAGACGCCTTTTCAGGTCCGCCACGTCATTCAACTCCTCGATCCCAATACCTGACAAATCAACCCACCCACCCCTATGAAACTACAAAACAAAACCATCCTCATCACCGGCGCCAGCAAAGGTCTTGGCGTCTCCATGGCCCATGAATGTGCCAGGGAGGGCGCACAGGTCGTCATCGCTGCGCGATCGCTCCCGGAATTGGAAGCCGCGGCGGAGACCATCCGGGGCGCCGGCGGACGCGTCGAAGTCGTCGAGGCCGA
>JBGSSC010000672.1:0-8857 GCA_041737265.1 Terrimicrobiaceae bacterium
AGCCCAAACTGCCCTCCACACCCGGCGGCAAGGCAAGCGGGCCAAAAACAAAATCCGCCCCGGCACGCGCCGGAGCGAGCAATGTCCCAACCGCTTGATTCAGCATGGAAAAAATGAAGCGTCCGAACTCCAACTGGAACAAAAGCAATGCAAGAATGAACTGCGTGAGCAAAGCAGTCACCAAGAGACGCCATGGCATGGCCCGTCGGTCCAGAGAAAATGCCCATGCCACCAAAATCAACAGTCCAATTCCCGCAATCGTTCTCAACTCGTCCAAAAACATGAATTTATTTCCTCCACACCATTGCTCCGAGATTAAAAAGTGTCTAGCGCCTTTTCCCGTTTGTGAAATCCCAAACGGGTCGTCCTTTAAAATGCATGTCGCGGCCTGAAAACTGTGGTCAGGCGGGGACTAAGCGTAAATTGACCCTGTGTCCAAGTGCCGAAGCGGCTTTGGCGAGGGTTGCAATGGTGAGGGATGGTGTTTTTGCGTCGAGAATCCGGTCGAGGGCGGCCCTGCTTGTTTTCATGCGTGCGGGTGAGGTCACGCACGCGGATGGGGTCAGTGTGCCCTTTTACGCCGTATTATTTGCGCTGTCGCCGCGGGTCACATCGTAGGTTGCCCCAGAGACCATGCGGGCTGCGTCTGAAGCCAGAAAAACAACCACCGGGGCGACATCTATGGGTTCGTATCCAAGGGACACCCAGCGGGGACTTGCCTGCGAGAATTTTTTTGGCGGTCTCCTCGACTTCGTCTGGGGGCGCTGACCGGTTGGACATTTCCAGGACCTGCTGAAAATACTCCTTGTGCCGGGTAAGGGGAGTATTGATCGGGCCGGGGATCATGGCATTCACGGTGATTTCAAACTTGCCTAGTTCCAGTGCCGCCGACTTCATCAGACCGATGATTCCCCACTTGGAAGCGGAGTAGGCGGCCCCGTTGAACGTTCCATGTTGTCCCTGCATCGGGGAAGTCAAGATAATGCGTCCGCCCCCGCGCTTCACCAGATGAGGCCCGAAGGCGCGAATGGCATTTGCGGTGCCTGTGAGATTTAAGTCGATCTGGATGTTCCAATCGTCATCCTCCATCTCAAGCAATGGCTTGAACGCCTGGATACCTGCGTTGGCAAACAGGATGTCGATGCCTACGAAATTTCGTCCAGCCAATTCTGCTTCCTCACGGAGCGCCGTCAGATCACGCTGGTCGAGGATAGAACACTAACTTAAGCGCCTTGCAGTTCCTAATCATAATCAGGATCGCAATCATGATTTTCTTCTTATCAATCATTTCCGACTACGATTAGGATTACGATCGGAAGCTTAGCGCCAGCCGATTTTCAGGGCATTTAATGATAAGTTCTAAGCATCGGGCAGCAGGTGGCGTTTGAAGTCCATCGCGGAGTGGAGCACCCTCACGACTTCACTGGCATTGTTGTAAAGGCCGGATTCCACTTTCGCCTTAACCGCATTTTCCAGCTCCAGAGTCAGGGAAATATTTATGACTTCACAATGCAAAGATTGACAATCTTTGTCAAATTTGGGAAATATAAACGGACGGGACCCCCGCCTCGGCAACCGCATTGGAGGTTGACTTCATCCAGCGCAACAGGTAATTGGGGATTTTCATCTCCGCACCACGGATTTTCTCAGGCTTTCCTTGCCTAAAAACAGGGTCCACCCCGTCTGAATCCCTACGGCGACCTCATTATGTACAGTTCGCACAAGCAATACAATGAAACACTATATTAGATTAATCGTTCTGGGCGGAGTTTTGGTGGTCATGGCCGCCATCGTCTTCCAGGTATGGCAAAAGAATTTTCCATACGCGAAGGTCGAAGCAAAGGCCTCTCCAGCGAGGGCAATTCCCTCTCCGGTCTTGGGAGCGACCAATCCTGGCGAAGGTTCCCAAGTTGCCTCCGGAAGTCAGGCGCTGCCAGCCGGCCCTTCGCCGGTCAAGGGTAACCCCTTGCATCCAGTCAAACCAGCCGGAACGGCTTCGCCCCAGGCTGAGGTGACTCCCGATGGGGGGATTGCAGACTCCGGTGTAAAGGATTCAACGAGTGGTGGTGGGGCGATCGGGGCGGATCGGTCTGGTGGGGCGGGCGGGTCTGGTTCAGCAGATCCAGGCAATGCATCGGGGGGAGATGCCGGCTCTGCGGGGTCCGTGTTGGCGCAGGCCCAGGTTACCGGGTTTGCAGAGCTGATCGAAAGCACTGATATGAACGACCCTGCGGCGCGCGCGCGCTTGGTCGAGCAGGTCAAGGCCAAGGAGGACGCAATCAAAGCCGAGGCCGTCAACAAGGCGAAGAGTCTTGGGTTGCCGGTCAGGGTCAGCGGGCCCGACGGTCAGATTATGGAGATTCGGGGTTTTGACGGCGACCGGCCGATTTACAATGTGACGGATAACGCGAATGCGGCAATTGCAAGCGGGGCACGGCCGCAGCTGTCCCTTGCTCCATACGGTCTGTCGGGAAGTGAAGTTAATGTAGGGGTTTGGGACGGCGGAGTGGCGCTGAGCACGCATGTCGAATTGTTGAACAAGGTCGTAGTCAAGGATGAGAAAGGGAAAATTGACGACCATCCCACGCATGTGGCCGGAACGATCACAGCCCGTGGCACCAACCCTCTGGCCAAAGGGATGGCTCCGGCGGCTCTCAGCAAAGTCCATTCCTACGACTGGGACAACGACATCTCGGAAATGCTTGCGGTCGGAGCAATCCACGCTCAAGGAAACAGTGACAATCAGATCCCGATTTCCAACCACTCCTACGGCAACCCCGCAGGCTATCGGTATTCCTCAGCCGAGGGGCACTGGAAATGGAGCGGAAGCGGCGTGACCGCAAACAGTACCGACTCCAACTTTGGAGTGTACGATTACAGCGCCAGAGAGTGGGATGCCCTGGCCTTGAAGGTTCCCTACCTGAGCATCTTCAAGTCTGCCGGCAACGAGCGGGACAATGTGCCGTCTCAGGGAGCCCCGGTCTATAATGCCGGCACCACCAAGCTCTTCGATTTTGACAGCGCCACCAGTCCCAAGGGGGATGGGCAGTATCGCAACGGATTTGATACCATGACAACCTATACGCTGGCCAAGAACGTCATCACCATCGGAGCCGTTGACGACGCTGTCATGGCGGGCAACCGCACCCTCGGCAATGCGACAATGAGCACCTTTTCCTCCTGGGGCCCGACGGATGATGGCCGTATCAAACCCGACCTCGTGGCCAATGGCGTGCAGGTTGTCTCCGCGCTTTCCAATTCCACGACGGGCTACGTAAGTTGGAATGGGACCAGCATGGCCACGCCTTCGGCGGCGGGCTCCGCCGCATTGCTGGTGGAGCTCTGGAAACGCTACTACCAAGGCGAATTCATGCCTTCCAGCATGATGAAGGCCTTGCTCATTCACACGGCCGACGATCTTGGCCGCCCCGGACCGGATTATGAATTCGGCTGGGGGCATATCAACGTCAAGGCGGCGGCCGATGTCATCAAGGCCGACTACCTCAGCCGGGGCAGCCCGAAGATGATCACAGGCACTTTTTCGCAAAACAAAACCACGTACACCCAATATTTCGAGTCCGATGGCGTGAGCCCGATCAGTGCCACCCTCTGTTGGACCGATCCCTCGGGTCCGGCCCAAAGCACAAGCGACAACCGCACCTCCGTGCTCGTCCACAACCTGGACCTTCTCATTACCGGACCCAACGGCGAGGAGTGGAGACCCTATGTCATGCCCTATGTCGGCAACTGGACCGTCTCAAAGCTGACCGACAACGCCATTTTCGGAAAAAACAACACGGATAATGTCGAGCAGGTCAGCCGCAAATTCCAACCCCAGTTGAACGGCCCCGGATATTATACGGTCACGGTGGCCCTTGATGGACAACTGCAAACCAGAAATCCCCGCCAGGATTGGTCTTTGATTGTGACAGGCGGAACGGCGTTGCCTAAGAACGAGGCGATTATCAAGCTCAGTCCGGGCCTAAGCTATGGTGCGCTCGGGGAGGGAGGAAGCCAAACCCTCGATCTCAAAATTGCCAACATCGGGGACATCGATCTGGTCGTTGCCGGGATTGACCTGCCCGGACCCCAGTTTTCAGGAAATTACTCGGGCACGATTGGCCGCGGCGAAGAGGTCACGGTTCCCATTACCTTCACTGCTTCTTCTGCGGATACGGAATATTGGTTTGATACGTTGAGGGTGCGTTCCAACGCGGCCTCCGGGAGAGACACGGCATGGATGGCGGGCTCGGTAAAGCACACCCTCGCGATGACCAATGGGGAAATGATTCTCGGTTTCTCGGGTGGGAATGCACCATGGCGGTATTTCCAGATCACCGTGCCTCCCGGTCAGGAGAGCCTCAAGTTTGTCTTCAATTATTATGGCTCGGCGAACGTTTATATTCGCCATGGCAATATCCCGGATACGGAGCATTACAACTACTTCGCTGGCATTCAAGGATCGGGAAATCCCGAGGATATTGAGATTTCCAACCCGGCGGCCGGGAACTGGTATGTTTACGTTCAGGAGACCAATGGCTTCGCCTCCGGCACGATTGTTCCGAGCTACAAGGCCCCGATTGCGCCAACCCGCATTCTCCGACCTAGCGGCAACCTTCACTTTGGAAACGTGCCGCAGTTTGGGGAGGCCATCCGTACGATCACGCTTCACAACGACGGCAATTCGCCGCTGACCGTTTCGGGTTTGAGTGTCCCCACGGGCTATTTTAAAAGCGTCTTCACCAACAGCGGTCTTCCCGAGACCACCATTCCGCCGGGCGGAACTGACCAGATGGATATCCTCTTCATTCCCCAGACCGTCGGATATTTCCTCGGATATCTGGAATTTGAGTCCGACAAAACAGCGGGTGCCGCAGGCGTAGGGGTTTCGGGAAGTTCGGTTACCGAAATCTCCGCTCTGCAAAATGCCATTCCCGAGGGCCCCATTTCCGCTCTGAATGATGCGCTTGGCATTTACTACATCGACGTGCCCGCCGGTCAGTCTCTCCTCACCATCAATGCCACCATCGGTGCCGGAGGCCAGGGCAATGCCAAGTTCTATGTCAACCGCGGCTCGGCACCCTCGACGGAAATCTTTGGCTACAAGCAGAACGCGGGCACACCGATTGTCATCAATTCCCCGCAGGCCGGACGCTGGTTCATCCTGACTGCGGCCGATCCCCAGTATTCAGGGCTGACGCTGAGCGCATCCTATCAGGGTCTCACGAACGACTCGCGCCTCCTGCGTCTGGTGGGAGACTTTGCCTTCGGCCCGGTGGCTGTGAACGAGTCCCGAACCCAGGAAATGAAAATTTGGAATGCCGGCAATGCTCCGCTCGCGGTGAGTTCCATCACGTTCCCCCCGGGATTCTCCGGGGAATGGTCGGGAGTTATTCAACCGGGTGACAAACAACCGGTTCCCGTGACTTTTGCCCCCCCGGGCGAGGGCAGTTACGTTGGAAACATTCAGATCAATTCCAACGCGACGGAGGGTAATTCCACCGCCACCGTTACAGGGCTTGGAACCCCGAACACCCTCGTCACGGAACTGCAAAACGGCCTCCCGGCCACCGGCCTGTCCGGGGTGCAAGGCAGTAACATTCACTATCTGGTCGAAGTGCCGGAGGGCGTCACAAGCATGACGGTCTCGATCACCGGCGGAACCGGGGATGCCGACCTTTACGTTCGCCGTTCGCAGAAGCCGACAATCACGGACTATGATTTCCGCCCCTATCTGGATGGCAACGAGGAAACCGTGGAAGTGGCCAATCCGGCTGCAGGCACATGGTATATCATGCTCGATGGTGTCTCGAACACCCCGTATTCCGGTGTGACGCTGAGCGTTGTCTATACCCAGGCCTTCGTCTCCGGGTTGCTCTCCAATCCGGCTGGGATAACCATTCCCAGTGTCGGCGCGGCCTCGATCTACCCATCGCCCATCAATGTGAGCGGTCTCGCTGGCAAGGTCACGAAGGTGATCGTTGGGATCAACGGTTTTTCCCATAACTATACAAGGGACGTGAACATGCTGCTCGTCGCTCCGGATGGCACGGCCGTTGTGCTCATGGATGATCAGGGCTTTGGAAACCCAACCAACAATGTGAACCTGATCTTCGATGATGATGCCACCCATGGACTGCCTGCCGACCTGGTGTCCGGAACATTTCGGCCCAGCCCCAGCTTCAACCCTGGTCAGGACTTTTTGGCCCCGGCGCCTGCGGGCCCTTATGCTGTAAAACTAAGCGACCTCATCGGAACCGCCCCCAACGGGGAGTGGAAGCTCTATGTTTCGGATCAGGAATCTGGCGCTTCCGGATCCATTACCGGGGGTTGGACCCTGAAGATTTATACCGACAAAGATGCCTTGCAGTATGTGGATCTAAAGGAAGCCGGGGGCGGCCACACGCTAGAACCCGCCAGCGCCAAGGTCGGGCAGTCGATGCACTTCAGAGTCAATATCCGCAATGGGGGCGCGTTCGCTTCCGGTCCCTTCACGGTGCGCCTGCGCTTGTCCACGGATACCACATTTACCAATTCCGACATCTTCCTGAAGGACGTCGCGATGGCGTCGATTGGGGGAGAGAGCACCGCCACCCTGGACACCACCTTTGTGATTCCCGGCGGGGTGACGCCCGGCAACTACTACCTGGGATGGGAACTGGACTACGGCAACCTCGTCGCCGAGGAGAATGAATCCAATAACAACCTTTCAACAGGTGCCACAATTCCGATCAGCTCCGCCGCTTCGAGCGCCGCGATTGCTTTGACCGGCAATCTGAGCTTTGGAGACGTGTTTGTGAATACCGCGAGATCGATCGATTTCACAATTTCCAACCCCGGCAACGCGACGCTCACCGTCTCCGCCATTACTTATCCACCCGATTTCAGCGGAACATGGTCGGGCGGAACGATTGCACCGGGCGCCAGCCGGATCGTAAACGTGACTTTTCTGCCCAGCGCGCTCGCCGTGCGGTCAGGGGTCGTCACCGTCAACTCAGATGCTGCATCCGGCACAAATTCGCTGCCGATCTCCGGCGCGGGCACTAACAATCTTCCAGTAGGTGCCATCCTCGGGCTCGACAACCTCAATCTTACCTTGGCAGCAAGCCTCTCGGGCGCTGCAGAAAGCGAACGCCGGTTCGAACTCCAAATTCCCGACGGCAGGGAGACAGTGCGGATTGCCACCGGTGGGGGAACGGGTGACGTGGACATGTTTGTAGCAATTGGTCGCCCCCCAACTCAAACCGATTTTGACTTCCGACCCTTTGTAACCGGGAATGAAGAACAGGTCGAGTTCGCTGCAAGCCTCCTTTCGTCATCCGCCAGCACTTCCCAGGTTGGTCAGCGGGTCACGACAGCAACCACGAAAACGGTTTACGTCTTACTGGTTGGGGTCACCAGCTATAGCGGCGTTGACTTAGCGGTTGAGACAACCGAGGCAACCTCTGGTCCACAAATTGCGGGGATCTTCAGCGGTCTGGTTGGAGAGGGTCAGCTCGGCACGGGCACGGCTGGCGATATGGCAGCCTTCTCTGTCAACAACGGCTCGATGCAAGTTGCCACGAAAGCCGACGGCACCTTCTCAGGGAAACTGTTTCTGGAGGGCAAGGGCCTGTCAGTGAAAGGCAAGTTCGACGCGTCAGGAAGTGCCACAGTCACAATCAAACGACCCAAAGCGAGCAACGCCGTGGCGGTACTCCAAATGGACAACGTGGCTCCGGGCAAGATTACCGGAACTGTTTCGACATCCGGCCCGGCCCTCGAGTTTGAGTTGTTGCCTTCTCTCTTCACCGGAGCCAAGGGAAACCTCCACCCCCTCGGTGGAAAGACCTACACTGTTGCCTTGCCGGCTCCCGATACCGGCCACGGGCATGGATATGCCGTGTTGAAGGCAGACGCCAAGGGCATCGTAAAAGCCCTGGGTGTGCTGGCCGACGGCACGAAATTTAAAGCTGCCACGCGCATTACACAAGACAGCAATCAGAACTGGTTGTTGCCGCTTCACGCCCCGGTCTATGGGAAATCGGGTGGAATGATTTTTGGCGAGGCGATCATCTTGCAAACTGAGCCAGCCGATGCCGCTGACGTCACCGGCAACTTGGGATGGCTTCGCCCTGCCAATGCCAAAGCATTGGTGTTCCCGCTCGGCTTCCTCAAAGAACTCGGCCTGATTGGGGAGAGATATACTTTCACGAAGTCGATCTCCGTGCTCTCCGGATCGTCAGCCACGACAGGCTTCACCCAGAAAGTTTCTCCGGCGGGCGGCAGCACGATCTTCCAGGGCGGCACATGGCCTGCAAGCAATGTTCCGGTTCTTTCCTTGCCGGTCACCGATGCCCTCAAGCTCTCATTCTCCGCCAAGGATGGAATCATCAAGGGATCGGTCGGACAAATGGTGAACGGCAAATCGGTCGCGATCCCTTACAGCGGGGTCATTTTCTCGAATCCCCTCACACTTCCGGGTGGCAACACTCCCGTGCGCGGAGCAGGGTTGATGTCCAAGGATGCCATCCTCGGCCAGATCGAGATCACCCAGCCCTGACCCCTCTAGATTCCTTGAATTCCTGAATTGGATGCATTTGAGTTTTGGACTCTCTCTGTTTGCTCGCTTTCAGCCTCAAGGAATCTATAGGACTTTTCGCAGCGAAAAGTCCTCAGCGAGGAACTGGGAATTGGGGCTCCCACAAAGCTGGCACAGCCTAAAACAGGGAGAAGTGCACCATGAAGCAACTGTGTTTTTAGCAAGGGGAAAATTGAGCCTTTTTCAGGAGCGACTGAATGTGGATGAGGAGCTTTCGCATGGCGGCAACGATAGCGCATTTGTAGGGTTTGCCGCGATCACGGAGCCCTTTGACAT
>JBGSSC010000679.1:0-3061 GCA_041737265.1 Terrimicrobiaceae bacterium
CGGTGCCGCCCGAGACGATGCCGTAGCCGAGTTGTGAGAGTCGCGCGGCAAGGCTCTTTGCATTTTTGACGATTTGTTCGGCATAGGTGCGGAAATCCGGGCGAAGCGCCTCACCAAAGCAAACCGCCTTTGCAGCAATCACATGCATGAGCGGTCCTCCCTGCACTCCCGGGAAAACCTGGGAATCGATCTTCTTTGCGAACTCCTCCTTGCAGAGCACCAACCCGGCCCGTGGTCCGCGGAGGCTCTTATGGGTGGTGGTCGTCACGAAGTGGGCGTGAGGGACAGGCGTCGGGTGCACACCCGCCGCCACCAATCCCGCGATATGCGCCATGTCAACGAAGAGGTAGGCCTCGACCGAGTCTGCGATGGCACGCAAACGTTCGAAGTCGATCACCCGGGAATAAGCGCTCGCACCAGCCGTGATCATCCTCGGTCTGACCGCAAGAGCCTGTTCGGCCAGGGCATCATAATCGATCCGGCCGGTTTCCCGGGCGACGCCGTAGTGGTGCACCTCGTAAAGTTTGCCGGAAAAATTCGCCTTGTGCCCGTGGGTAAGGTGTCCGCCGTGGGCGAGGTCCATGGTCAGGATACGGTCCCCGGGTTTCAGCACGCTGAAATAAACCGCCATGTTGGCCTGGCTTCCGCTGTGTGGCTGCACGTTTGCATGGTCCGCACCAAAAAGCTCCTTGGCCCGCGTAAGCGCCAGCCTTTCAACCTCATCAACAAACTCACAACCGCCGTACCAGCGGCGGCCCGGATAGCCCTCTGCGTATTTGTTCGTGAGACAGGAACCCTGCGCCTGCATCACCGCAGCGCTTGTGAAGTTTTCGCTCGCGATCAACTCCACATGCTCGAATTGCCTGTGGCGCTCCGCGGCGATCGCTTGGGCGATTTCGGGATCGGAGACGGCGAGGGCGGAGTTGGTATCGAGGGCTGGGTTTTCGGTGGTTTCAGTCATGTTGTTTTGAATTGAGCGCAAGAGTCCCGGAAGGGCCTCCTTGATTTGGTCGCGGCAGCGGAGGTAGGCGTCTCTGCCCAGCCCGATCGGATCGGCGATATCCTTCGGGCTGTCTGCGAATTCCCGCAGAAGACGCACCTTGTCGGAGAATTCGGGAAAAAACAAATCCAGCAATCTCTGGTGATCCCGCGTCATGGCGATGATATGGGTGGCGTCCGCCATTAATTCGCCGGTCACGGGGCGGCTGCGGAACCCGCCAAGCTTCACACCCTGCTCGGCCAGCACATCCACCGCCTCGCGGCTTGCGGCCTGACCTGCTGTGGCACTGACTCCCGCTGAGCCGACGGCAATGCCGGCCCCTGCCATCTGACGGAAAAGCGCTTCCGCCATAGGGCTCCGGCACACATTTCCGGTACATACGAACAAAACTTTCTTCATCGCGGGCTTATGCCTGCAAAGTGGCGGGGGACTCCTTTCAAGTCAACCGGTCAATGCGCAAATAGGAAGATTTGCCGATGAGCAGACCCAATGATGCCTCCACCAGAGCCATTCCGCAGCCTACGGCACCGCAGCCAACCGTGATCGCGATCTCTTTCGCGCGCCGGGTTTGCCGGGAAAGCTGTTTTTTCACAGGGTCGCCAGCCTCGTCCTTGAACAAGCGTGATGGGAAGGAGAACCGGGCAGCGCATCCCCTCCATCTGACAAGACGGCCTTGGTTTCAGATCAGCGGCGGAATCGCTTTGGTGATCGGGATTTCCAAGACGGTCGGCCCGTTCCGCTTCCATGCCTCGACAGCCGCCGCCCGAATCGCCTCGACCGTTTCCACGCGTGCCGCTGTGCAGCCGTAACCGCGCGCCAGCGAGACGATATCGAGGCCGGGAATATCGAATCCGGGTACCCCCGGGGCTTCCTCAAGGACGGAGAAGGACTTCAGGATGCAAGATTCCTCATTGCACAGAACAACGATACGCATCGGCAGCTGGAGATGTGCTGCCGTCCAGATCGACTGCACCGAATACTGGAATGAGCCGTCGCCGATTATTGCGAGCACGGGGCGGTTCCGTCCGCTGTCCCGTTCGGCAAGGGCGATGCCAACCGAGGCCGGAAGGTTCCATCCCAGTCCGCCGCTGGCAAAGGTGTAGAATGTGTCCGGCTCGGTAATCGGCCATGCCTTGTGGAGAGCGGCAAGATTCGAAGGGCTTTCCTCGACGAGGACAGTATGTGGTGGGCGGATCTCCTGCAGCGCAGCAAAGACTTGCGCAGCCGTGAGGCGGCCGCCAGCACTTGGCTTCTCTGGAGCGGGAGGATGGGGTGCCATTCGGTGCTCGATTCGTTCACGGGGTGCGGCCGGCTTCGGTGTGTGGCCCTCGATCAGCTTGGTCAAAGCAGAGAGGGAGAGCTTCGAGTCTCCAATCAGGCTCTCGCCCACCGGTGCACGGGAGGTCTCCCCCGGATCGTCAGAGATGTGCAGCAGGCGCAGCCCCTGCGGCAAATAGGATCCCTCGACATAGGGGTAATACCGAAAGACCGGTGCACCTACCACTAGCGCCACATCGTGCCCCTCGAGTTTTTGGCTAAGAGGGCCGATTGCAAAAGGTAAGCCGCCCACATAGAGGGGATGATCCTCCGGAAACGGCGGAAGCTCGCAGGCCGGTGCGGCCCACACCGGGGCACCAAGTGCTTCGGCGAAGGCGATCGCCTCATCCCAGCCCTGCGAACGGGCGATGGATGCGCCGTAGATGAGAGCTGGAGAACCCGCTTGCCGGAGGATGGTGGCGAACTCCGCAAGGCGGTCCGGGTCGGGGGCCGTCCGCGTTGCGACTGAACGAATGGTAGCCGGTCCGAGTGCCGGTTTTTCCCAGTCGTCGAGTGGCAGAGAAAGGAAAACCGGTCCAGAAGGCGGTTGGAGGGCGGTAGCGATCGCACGCATAAAAGCAGCGGGAACATCCTCGGCGCGTGCTGGTTCATAAGCCCATTTCACCCACGGCTTTGGCATCAGAGTCGGTTCGATGTTGGTGAGCCATGGCTCCATCAGCAGCATCTCGCGAGTCTGTTGTCCGGCCGTGATGATAAGCGGCGTCTTGTTCTGGAAAGCCGTGA
>JBGSSC010000711.1:0-6247 GCA_041737265.1 Terrimicrobiaceae bacterium
GGTATGAGAGAAAATTCATTCCGCGCATCTCCCCCATCACGCTCATCGCATTGCTCTTTACCATCGTGGTCATGTTCCTGTTCAAAGGCGAAACCATCGTGACCCTGCCGCTCGATGTGATCCGGATCGCTCTTCCGCTGGGGTGTTATTTTGTGATCATGTTTGCGGTCAGCTTCTTCATGGGCAAATGGGCAGGTGCGGACTACAGCCGGAGCGCGACGCTGGCATTCACCGCATCGGGCAACAACTTCGAGCTGGCAATCGCGGTCGCCATTGCCGTCTTCGGCGTGGCCTCAGGCGTTGCATTCACAACCGTCGTTGGACCACTCATTGAAGTGCCCTTCCTCATCGGCCTCGTGCACGTGGCGCTCTGGCTTCGCAGGAAATTCTTTCCGCAGGCCGTTATTGAAGAGGCCGAAGCCTCGGGGAAGGAAAGCCTCGGAGATAAAGACCGCGAATTTTTTGAAAAGTGCAGCCTGCCGCGCCATCCGGGCATCCCTCTCCCAACAACAACCATGAAAAAACTCCAAATCCTCGGAACCGGCTGCGCCAAGTGCAATGCCCTCACAGAAATCGCAAAAAAAGCAGCTGAAGAACTCGGCCAGCCCTTCGAACTCGAAAAGGTCACCGACATGATGCGATTCGCCGACTTCGGCGTGATGATCACCCCCGCACTTGTCGTGGATGGAGTCGTGAAATCCGTTGGCAAAGTTCCTTCACTCGACGAGGCCAAGACCCTCATCGGGAGGTAGGCCATGAAAAAACTTCTTACCATTGGCTTGGTGGGCCTTGCCATCGCGGGGGGCATCTTTTCCGCCCTGAAAGCGGGCCTGCCGCAAGCGAAAAACGAACCGGCGACATCCACACCTGCAGTCGCCATGCCCGGGAACGGGGTCGTCGTGACCTACTTCACCACCGACGTGCGCTGTGCGTCCTGCCGGAAAATTGAGTCCCTGACCCGGAAGGCTGTCGAGAGCCAGTTCCCCGATGAATTCTCCAAGGGGAATATCGTTTTCCAAGTGGTCAATACCGATCGACAGGAAAACTCCCACTTTATCAACGACTACAACCTCGTGAGCAAGACGGTCATTGTTTCTGAACGACATGACGGAAAAGAAACCGGGTGGCGAAACCTCCAGGACGTCTGGCTTAAGCTCAATGATCCTGCCGATTTTACAAAGTATATCGTCGCAGGGGTGCAGGCCTCCGGACTCCCCGCCAGGCAATGAAGCGCCCCGCAATGGACGCACCTTGCCGGCCAGGTTTTCCCAGGATGGGAAGGAAGTTTCGCGCAAAGATCGCTAAGATCGCTAAGATCGCTAAGGAAAACCTCCCAATCCAAACATGTGGGACCCAGCCTTGCCGCCTGCGATGTTGCAAAGCGTATCCGCTTCATTTTGCGCAGCAAAATTTTATAATCCGGCGGTGCTGGCAGCTGTTTCTCACCGGAGCCCTTTGCCCGCAAGCCCGCCCATGGCGGTGGCTCCGGCCGGATTAGGATGAACGATCTGACTGCGGCGTTCTTCGGAGCGGCATGGCTTGGCATCCTGACCTCGATCAGTCCATGCCCGCTGGCCACGAACATTGCGGCGGTTTCCTTTTTGGCAAGACGCATGCAATCGCGGCACATGGCGGTCGCGGGTGCATTGGCCTACGCGGCCGGTCGGGCGTTTGTCTATTTGCTTATCGGCCTGCTCGTCACTTGGGGGCTGGCATCTGCCCCGTCACTCTCCTCGACTTTGCAGCGTGCAATTTTTCCATTTCTCGGCCCGTTGCTGATTCTTGTGGGCTTGGTTCTGCTGGGCTGGTTGAAGTTGCCCGTTGACTTTGGATTCAAGAATGAAGCCGCAGCAGAGGCCCTTTCCCGCGGGGGATTGCTGGGTGAGTTTGCGCTGGGAGCCCTCTTTGCACTAACCTTCTGCCCTGTCTCCGCCGCCCTGTTTTTCGGTGCTTTGCTTCCGATGGCCATGGTGATGACCCCGGCATGGCCACTCTTTGCAACCTACGGCATCGCCACCGCCCTGCCCGTGGGAGTCCTCGCCGTCCTCCTTGCCCTCGGTGCCGGAGCCGCCCGCAGGCTTATGCAGGGCATTCAGAGCAGTCAGAAGAAAATCCGCACCCTTTCCGGCACAGTCATCATTCTAATAGGAATCTGGCTGACCACCCGGCTATTCTTTCCAGGACCAGCCTTTTAGTAATTTCCCCTGCGCCTCTGCGGGAACCGTAATCTGCGATAATCCTGTAATCTGCGGTTACCTCCCGGCGCCGGGCACTCAGCAATCACGACACGACCGGGAGGTTCTCGCCTCGCAATCGATCACAGAGCCGCGCCGGTCGCGCTCGAATCGGCAACATGCATCGAGACTTTCGCGGAGCATCGCACGGCCACGTTGAATGCGGGATTTCGCCGCGGATAGAGTCAGGCCAAGGCGGCGGGCGACTTCCTTGTGCGGGAGTTCCTCAATGTCGGCCAGGACGACGGCTTCACGATATCCGTCTGGCAGCGAGTGGATCATGCCCCGGAATGAAGCAAGGAGCGGCGCGAGATCCGGGTCGCGGTTCCCGCTTTCGTCAGCCACTGAAGCGTCCACGGGCTCGCTCAATTTGCGCGTGCGGTAGTGATCAATGACGGCATTTCTGGCTGTGCGGTAAAGCCAGGCACCGAGGTCATGGATGGTGCGCCCGGCTTCCAGTTGCTTTTGCAGTTTGAGGAACACTTCCTGGCGCAAGTCTTCCGCCTCGGCTTCTGATCCGACCCGCGCCCTGAGGAATCCACCGAGTTGATCAGCGAATTCCTCCCACAGGCGGTTGACTTCTTGTGTGGCCGGAGTCATCGGGCCTTGTTTATTGAATTTGGTTCGTCTCATTTTGCGCAGCAAAATTTTTCTAATCCGGCGGCGACGGCACCCTTTTCTCACGGGCTGTCTTTGCCAAACAACCCTCCCTTGGCCCCGCCCCCCGCCGGATTAGGGTTTTCTGGCTTCGATGTTGGCCGATGTCACGAAATCGGCAACTCCACGGCCGGGGAACCAATTCTCAAGGATGTCGCGGCTCCCGCCTTTGCGGGTGATGCGGATATCGACAAATCCTGCTTCGCCGAGCATCGAACGGAGATCATCCACGATCGATGCACCCGCCACGCAGCCGGTGTAGAGCTCCCAGTCCTTCTTCAACTCGTCGGGGATCGGGGCCATCGCCACCACGTCGGAAACCGCCAGCCGCCCGCCGGATTTCAATACGCGGAAGGTTTCGCGGAAAACCGCAGGCTTGTCGGGCGAGAGGTTGATGACGCAGTTGGAGATAATAACGTCCACTGTGCTGTCGGCGACGGGCAGGTGCTCGATTTCACCGAGGCGGAACCCGACGTTGTCATGTCCCACCTTGGCCGCGTTGGCCCGTGCCATGGTGACCATTTCCGGAGTCATATCCACTCCGATTACATGGCCCTTTGGTCCGACCGCACGGGCGGCAAGGAAGGCGTCAAAGCCGGCTCCGCTGCCAAGATCGAGCACGGTCTCGCCGCGCTGGATCGAGGCGATGGCCTGTGGATTGCCGCATCCGAGGCCCAGATTGGAGCCCTCCGGCGCAGTGGCAAGTTCTGAATCCGTATATCCATTGCGGCGGGACATCTCCGCCGGGTCCTGGGCGACCCCGCAGGCGGGACCGGAGCAGCAACTGCCCCGGGTGGTCGCGATTTCCCCGTAGCGGGCGCGGACGGTTTCTCTTACTTTGTCATTATCGAGCGTGGTCGTTGTCATGGTGTCACTTATTTGTTGTGCCGGGGATCGTTATGACCCCGGCGGGTTCACTCATGCAGACGAACGGGGAACGGAAAAGATGCGTACTTTTTCGGGCAAGGTCACACTGACAAATGTCGCTTCATGGCCGAAGGTGCCCGACGCAGTCGAGGATGGCTTCGCGGAGGGGGTCACCTGAGGGGTCAGTCACCTGAGGGGTCAGTCCTTGCTTATTGACATTTGCAATCTCTGGATGTGCGGTTTCACGTCTGCGCGAGCCTCCGCCTGATTACAATATCTGCTGACCCGACTCGGTGCGCCCATGTTCAACTGCCCAGAAATCCACCCGTTCGTCATCACAGATCGCTTTTTCACGACAAGCGCGATGACGATCTTTCTCGAATCCCCCTTCGGCAAGGTCAACAACTGTTGTCTGGTCAGCTTCAGCGCCTTTAATCCGCTTTCAATCAATCTCATGGCCTCCTTCTCGTCGTGCGAATGCCGGATTTGCCCGCCGGATTGTTTGGGGTTTCCACGAACCACCGGCAATTCAAGAAGCCGCTGCCGGAACTCCTCCGACCCGAAACACCAGCCTCTTCTCAACGCCTTCAACATCCCTTCCTCGATCGCTCCACCCTTGCGATCCTCAATCGCACGTTGTTCCAGCGCCTCCCGATATCTCCGCCGACCCGAGGAGGAGTCGGTTTCTCCAAACCCTCCAAGCACCCATTCCCCGCTCAGCCATGCCGGACGTTTCCGAGGCAAACCGACCAGTGCGGGGAGACTGCTCCATCTATACGTTGCCAGATTGGCCCCTTCAGCAAGCAGACCGGCGCGCACCGGGTTCAGGTGAATATAGTCACTCACCGTCCGGAAATAGGTTTCCTGCTCTCCCTCCACGATGATCGCTTTGTAGCGGCCCTGAAAAAGATGCCCCCGCAGCTTGTGCCTCGCATTGTGCCGGATCGTGTAGGTCCCCTGCATCCACTTCATGCCGGCGCACAAGTTCGGCTCCGGGGTCTCCAGGAGCAGGTGATAGTGGTTTCCCATCAACACGTAGGAATGAACCCGCCACCCCGTCCGCTCACACGTCTGCCCCAAGGTGTGCAAAAACATCTCGCGGTCCCGGTCATCCTCATAGATCGCCTCCAACCGGTCCCCGCGATCCATCACGTGATAAACCCCGCCAGCAAATTCCATCCGCGCCTTTCTCGGCATGGGGAATTCCGATCAGATTTTTTCCTGCATGTCAATAGGCAAGGACTGACCCCTTTGTTGTCTTTGTCTTTCCCAGGCCCGCCCCCGCCCGCGAGACTCACAGGGAAAAACTTTCGACCGTTCTGCGCGAATGCCCGGTGAAGGGATGGAAGATTTCCCGCGACAAGGATACCGGACGCACCCTCCGATTTGAGTAAAATGGGATATCCACACATCACTGTCGCGAACGGGGAACCGGACCGACTGGAGCGCCTTCCCCGCATCCGCATCGCGCAAATCGCAGCCGACCAGCTCGGATATGGCTGGTCCGCCGAAGAAATCGCCCGGCAATACCCGCACCTCACCATCGCTGAAATCCACGCCGCCCTCGCGTGTGGTGTCCGGCGCCCCCGCCGGGCACTCGCTTCCACTCACCCAAACCCTCATGGATCAGGTTCGCTTCCGGTCCAACCTCTGCCTTTTGCTGGCTTGTCAATGGAGTGGAAAATGCCAGATTCCGGGCATGGCATCCATCACCGGCTTTCATCACACGGCCATTCGCTCACCCCAATTCGACGCCAGCTTGCGATTCTATACCGGGGTGCTGGGAATGAAGGAGAAAATCTCATGGGGAGAGGCTCCCAACCGGGCAGTCATGATCGACGCGGGGGATGGGAATTACGTGGAGATTTTCGAGCGCTCCGAAGCAGCTCCCACGACTGAGTCCACGATCCTCCACTTCGCCCTGCGCACGAATGACTGTGCGGCTATGCTGGAAAAAGCCCGGGAAGCCGGAGCAGAAGTGACCATGGAGACCAGGGACCTCACCATCGATTCCAGCATCGGCCCCGTGCCCGTGCGCATCGCTTTTTTCAAGGGGCCGGATGGCGAGATCATCGAGCTTTTCCAGAATTCCATTCTGTAACAGTCCGGAAAAAGTGGCAGCGGACAAATGCTTTTGCACAGATGCTCGGACTGACACCGCCTCCTCCGCAGCCCCCTGAGACACGATCAGAGTTTGACAAAACGTCTATTTCATGCATTTTTCATGCATGGCTACAAAAACAATCACTTTGGAACTTGATGCTTACGACAAGTTGCGGACTTCCAAAAAACCGGGAGAATCCTTTTCTGCAGTCGTGCGCCGGGCGTCATTCAGCAATGCCCCGCTGACGGGAGAAAGTCTTCGCGCGTATCTGCATTCCGGCGGCAGCGGAATCAGCGGGCGCTATCTGGACGCCGTGGAGAAAGCCGCGGCCAACGATTCGTTGCCGGACAACCCATGGGCCTGATTCTTGACACGAATTTTGTGA
>JBGSSC010000716.1:0-6235 GCA_041737265.1 Terrimicrobiaceae bacterium
TGCGGAGCCGAGCAGCTTGTTATTCGTGAAATTGATCGTGAGCTGCTGGGCTCCATCCACCTCTGATGTGACCTGCACGGCGAAATCGGAGTTGTACTTACCGGGGAACATCCGGTCGGCCATTATGTTGAGAATTTGGGCCAACTTCGCGGCATGGTCTTGGCTCACGGCGAAGATGATGGATTTCCCAATCTCCCCGCTTATGGGATCCCGAAGCGCATTTTCGAGGAACGTCTTACAAAAAAGCTGGTTCGTGGCTTCCGAGAAAAATCGCTTCTCGAACTCCCGTTGCTTGTAGGTCTCTTTCTTGTCGCCGCCATCGACGTCCGTGAATTGGACAATAAATCCGTCGTCGGAAAGGAGCTTTGCTGTGACATCGCTGCGAGCATCCACAACGGTCGGGTTAATGAGAAAACCATCCTTCACTCCATCGAGAAGAGAATAGCGGAATGTGGGCTGGCCATCGGTGCAACCGAATGTGCGGTAGGTGTCGAGCATGAGGCGGCGCTCAAACTCACGCGGGTCTCTGGTGGTGGGCTTCTTCTTGTCGAACTTTTTCAGATAATCAAAGGGGGTGGCAGTGAGCCCGAGCTTGTACCCAATGAAGTAATCGAAAACGGATCGGGCATTTCCCCCAATGGAACGGTGGGCTTCGTCGGAAATGACAAGATCGAAGTCTGTGGGGGAAAAGAGCCGCTGAAACTTATTGTTGAAAAGCAGTGACTGGACGGTGGTTACAACAATCTCGGCTTTGTTCCAGTCGTCGCGATTTTCTTTGTAGATGACTGCTTTGTAGTCATCCTTCAGAACCTTTTTGAACGCCTTTACTGCTTGGTCTTCGAGTTCCAACCGGTCCACAAGGAACAAAACCCGGCGTGCGTTCCCCGTGCGGAGGAAGAGCTTAATGATTGCTGCTGCAACGAGAGTTTTCCCCGTTCCTGTCGCCATTTCGAGCAGGAAACGGTCAAGACCCTTGGCAACAGCCTGTTGAATGGCCACAACTGCCCCCCTCTGGTAGTGGCGAAGGAACCGGAGTCCGTTGATGGTGATAAATCCCTGCCGCTCGTTCTCGTTCTTCCATGCTGCCTCGGATGCATATCCCGGCCGCTGGGTCAGAACGATGTAGTCATCTGATACGACCTCCTCGATGAGTCGCTTTGGATCGGGAACGATTTTCTGGTAGCCGGTGACTGAGGTAGGAGTCGGAAAGGAGGTGATGATGTGGGGATTGCCCCGCTCCAGATCCCAGAAGTAGTGAAGGTTTCCGTTGGAAAGGATGACGAAACGGCAGTTGTGGGATCTTGCGTACTTCCGGGCCTGCTCCTTCCCGACGAGCGGATTCTTGTCCTCGGCCTTGGCCTCAAGGACGATGAAGGGGAAGCCCTTTTCGTTGAGGAGGAGGAAATCGATAAACCCCTTGCCCGCCTTCTCGAAATCCTCCCCGAGCCCGTCGAGATCCTGTGACTTCAGCGTGACGCTGGGCTCCAGTTGGATATTGGCCGGACCTCCTGCGTTCGCAAAAAAGCGCCAACCGGCATTTTCCAGCAGCTTGTTGATCTTTATGCGGGCAGTAGCTTCCTTCATTCTGGAATGTGGAGATCGTGCTTTTCCGACAGGGCAACCCACTGCATGGGAAGGACGTCTATCGATTTATGGGGCTCGGGGCGAGAGGATTTCCACCAGAATCCACACTCCTATGGCCTCATCTCCGCCTGCCATGGACCCCGTAGAAGTCGGAATTACGCCCGCCTCAACGGCCCTTGATCCGACTGGCCCGCCGGTTGAGAGCACGGATTGCCTGTTCTGGAAACAGTTCGTCCAATCCAACCCCAAGGGCACGGGCGAGAAACAGCAACTCCAAGTCCCCCACCCAGCGATTTCCGGCTTCAATCTTGGCAATCGTGTCCCGCCCGACGTCCCAGCCCTGTCTCTGGCACTCCGCAGCAAGGGTGGGTTGCGAAAAGCTCCGCTCGGAGCGAATGCGCCGCACCTGCGAACCAACGATGTTTTTTCCGAACTTCACGGACGTGCTCGATTGAGCACTTGACCCTACCGGCTATTTGTGGCAGACCCGTGCTCGAACGAGCACGATATGAGCAACATGAGCAATCGGGTGTTTGGAATCACGGTAATGCTATCGGCTACCATGCTGTCATCGGGATATTGCGGATCAGCCCGTGACGACCTCGCCGCTGTATCGCCTGCGGTTCGCGAATCCCTCACAGCCCCAAGGCGTCCATTGGATCGACCCGGAGAGGCTGAAGAGCGTGCTCGGAGGGAGCGACTTGAGGCGGAGGCTCGGAACTCGTTCAAAATCGTAGTCGTGACCGGTTGCGCATGGAATCTGGCTGATGGCTCAACTTTTGCGGTGCGACCGGGAGATGTTCTTGTGGCGACGGGGGCGCAGGAAGGAAATTACGTTTTCACCCACCGAAACACTAATTTCCAGATTCCCTTTGCCTATGCCCGTCAGTCTCCATTCACCGAAGAGGACCTTGCTGCACGGCGGAGAGAGTTGCAAAGGATGTATGATTCGAGAGACCAGATTAGGGAACTTCAGGCACAAACCGAACTCTTGGATAGTATACAGATCCAATTGATGCATCTTCGGTGAGAGTCCCGAGTCAGGAGAATCTGGCATCGGCTCCGGGGGGCGATTCGTCCCAATTCACTCCCCCGCTCATAGGTGTGCGCGGCTGGTTGGCGGTTTATTGCGCGGTTCTGATCGTCATCAATCCTCTGGTGACGTTCTACTCATTTTTCTCAGCGCATCAAGGCATCGAACTGCTCCGAAAACTTGACCAACCATCATGGTCGGCAAAGGTTTTGGAGGAGTTTATACTATTCTGGGGTGTGCCGTCATTTACACTTGTCGGGTTCGGTGTCGTTGCTGGGATTCTTCTCGTCCGCCGAAGTCGGAATGCCGTGATAGTTGCAAAAATCCATACGGCGGCGGTCCCGACTCTTTCAGTTCTGGCATTGGTCGCTTCTTTCGGTGTTCCCGGATCTCCCGAGATGCAGGGGGCATTGATTTTAGGAGCAATCAAGTCTCTTGGGTATTCTCTTGGGTATTTTGCCATCTGGTTCACCTATCTCTGTCGGTCCCGACGTATTAAGGAAACATATCGAGACGGTTTGAACTATGGGCATACCGAAGTCGAGACAGTCCTTTCGGAGAGGCTGCCAGTGATTCCTGTCACTGAATCAGTGCCGCCGTCGCCGCCAGCAGCACCGACGATGCCGGAAGTTGAATTTCACGAACAATATGCTCCCAGCCCCGAATCTCACAGCCAGCCAACGGCTTCACCTTCAACCGACGAAGAGGCTTTCTATGAAATTGTCGCCACTGAGCTTGACCAGCAGACTCAAAAGACTGGCATCTGGACAAAAGCATTTGCCGATGCTGGTGGCTCTCCTGAACAAACTCGCGTCCTCTATATCCGCTACCGAGTAGCGCAACTCGTAGATGCCAGAAACCGCGAGCAGGAAGAGCATCGCTACCAAGAAGCTCAACTCGCAGATGACAGAAGCCGCGAACAGGAAGAACACCGCCGGGAGGAGGCCAAGGCTTCCAGACAGCGCATCGCAGCAGGATTCCGTGGCGTTCTGTTTGCCCTATTGGCAACCTTTCTTGGCCTTCTTACGCTTATCGCTGCCTTAGTTGCTATTATCATTTTTATGGTAGTCGCTGTCGATCCTGTCAATCCTGCTACTCCCAAAGCCCCCCTTATTATCTGCGGTTTGGTGGTGGTGATCATCTCCATTTTGCTTGCCTTTGCTACTAAGGCTTTTTGGAAAAGGCGTGTCGAATGCGACAAGAAAACGAAGCGCGAGTTTTCTGATGGGCCATTAGTCATTCAACCGATCATCGACGGTGCACCAATCTCCACGACTCAGGACGTTCCAAAATGAATCAGAAGGAGAACATGGAGGAGAGTCGAGAGTCGCCAAGTGTCATCGCAAACGACAACTCGACAATTTGGAAAGGCCAATACGAAAGAGCGGCGGAAGCAGTAGTGGAGGCAATGGAAGCAACAGGCCGGGATCTTCAAGTGGGACCGTTGTTCGCAGGCCGAGGGGGAGTGGAAAAAGTGATAAGGGCGGAACCAGAAGACCCGATGGCGGAAGATCCGGTGAATCAGATACAGATAATTCTGGCGAACCACCCGGATCAGAACCACGTTCAGGAGAGGATGGGGAGGTTCCTGAATTACCAGAAACAGATGTCTCAGGATGGGAGTCTGAAGGAGGACTTCTCTGGAGCGATAATGGACGGAATGCAGGACTTGATAAGCAGGGGCGAGTATTAGGCCAGACCGAACCGGGATTTCAGGTTGACTACGCCCCGAGGTCAGAGGCGAAACGGCCACGGGATGTCCATTTACCCTCTCTACAACGTCACGCCGTCACGCGTGATTCAGTGTCCGTCACGCGTGAGGCAGGGAATATCGCTCTGGAATATTGGGTCAACACTTCTGGACAGAAATCGATCAGAGATCGGAGGGGAAGAATTGTATGTTCGCACCCTTCCCGATGAGGGGTGGGGGCGGGGTGGTCCCTTTGTGGTCCCTCATGTCTCCGAGTTGGGGTCTCCCCCGCCTGCCCTGCCGCTCCCCCTCCGCCCTTGCCGTGTCCCTCTACTCCCCCCATCCCCCCCATCCCCCGCATCCCGCCTGCCCCTCGCGCGTGTGCGCGATGCACTGTCCATTTTCTATGTGATTCGTTCCTCTCCCCCACTTGGGATTTGTGGTAGTGGCCTTTCCGAGGGGACTCGCGCGCGTGTGCGCGAGTAGCGTAACATCCTGTTACCCTCTGGCTCTCCTTCCCCACTTGGGATATTTGCCAAAATTCTTGGCTTTGACCTTGGTCGTGGCGGGTTCCTGCTCTGGTCGAAAAGTTCGCAACTCGTCCAATGTCATTGCCTTGCCCATGTTGTTTCGAGGCCGTGGCGGGGATTTTACGCGCACATTTTTGGATGGCTCGGGTGGTTTCGACCTGTTCCGGGCGGTTTGGGTTTGCGGGGGCGGTTCCGAGCTTTGGCCTGCTCGGGCGTTGGCGGGGCTTCTGGGCGCGGTGTCCTGTCCTCTCTCTTCCCTTGTTCTGGGTTGGCTGCTTGGTTCGCTCTTGCTGGCGTTCGTTGCCTGCGCTCGCGGCGGAGGCTCGCCGTGCATCATCCCGCTCGCCGTGCTGCGAGGCTTGGTGACGACGAGGACGGTAACGGCAGGGAGTTCACTTGTTGTAGGGCGGCGGGTTGCCTGAGTTGTGGGCGGCCCGGTGGCCAATCTGAGGATTGGGTTGCCACTTCTTCCGCGGCTCGGGCGGGTTCAGACTCGTCGAAATCACGAACCAGAGGAGAGAAGCGATGATCAGGGTCCACAAGGCAAGTATGAAGGGATTCTTCATGGCCGGTTCATTTGTGCCCCCGCCGAGGGCTTGCTTGGACGAAATCTTTCAGACGGGGTCCCCGGAATTCCCGCGATGTGGCGAAGAACCTCATGCTGCTGATTGAATCCGATGTCGGAGGAGAGCACAAGACGGCGAGTCTCGGGCTGTCCAAAGTGAGGGGACCTTGAGATAAAATCACCAAGCAGCTACCAAACAACAAAATATTTTAGCACCCCATTTTACATCGTAACCCCTTGATTATCAGGGCGAGCCGAAGGCGGGGTTCGAACCCGCGACCTATCGATTACGAATCGATTGCACTACCACTGTGCTACTTCGGCGTTGATAGAGGCTGCGTGAATTTCGGTTCCGGAGCCAAAGGGAAAGGGGATTCTAGCAACGAGCGCCGCCCGTCGCAATGCCAAAACCAGCAACGCTGAAAAGCGGGAATTGCTTTTAACCGAATGCAACGAGGAAAGCCCTGCCCGGTCATTCGGTTTGGCTCTTCATTTTTCCAAAGGAAAAATAATTTAGCGGGGCACCCCCGGTGCCACGCTAAGCGGCTTCTTTGTCCTGCTTGCGGCGGAGAATCGGGGGGCGCTTGCCTTCGACGGCGGCGCGGTTGATGGTAACCTCCGCGAGGTCATCGCGTCCCGGGGCGTCGAACATGATGTCGAGCATGATTCTTTCGATGAGCGAGCGCAGGGCGCGGGCTCCGGTTCCCTTCTTGATCGCCTCAGCGGCGAGAGCACGCAGGCCGTCTTTGGTAAAGGAAAGCGAAACACCATCCATCGCAAGGAGCTTGGCGTACTGTTTGACAAGGGCGTGCTTCGGTTCCGTGAGCACCATC
>JBGSSC010000755.1:0-2893 GCA_041737265.1 Terrimicrobiaceae bacterium
GAACTTCAAAATATGATGCACTTGAGTCAAGTTTTGCATTCCCTCTTTCTCCCCCAAGGAATCTACAGGACTTTTCGCAGCGACCGGCTCCTGCCGGATTAGGCGAGGGCCTTTTTGAGCGCTTCGCAAACCGTCTTGGCCGCCTTCACGCGGGCATACCACTTGAAGTTTGCCGCGATAATTGTCCACGGCGCGGAGTCGGTTGAGGTCTTGTCAAACATGTCCTCCGCGGCATCCAGGTGTTCATTCCACTTGCGGCGGTTGCGCCAGTCTTCGTCGCTGATTTTCCAGTGTTTATAGGGATCGGCCTCGCGGCGTTTGAAGCGGTCGAGTTGCTCGTCCTTGCTGATCTGTAGGAAGAGTTTGACGAGGATGGCACCGTCGTCGGTGAGTTGGCGCTCAAACTCGTTGATCTCGCGGTAGGCCCGCTTCCACTCGGCCTCCGAGCAGAAACCCTCCACCCGTTCGACCAGCACACGGCCATACCAGGACCGGTCGAAAATCACGGTTTCGCCGTATGCGGGCAGTTTGTTCCAGAAGCGCCACATATACTGGTGTGCATATTCCTCCGGGGTCGGCTTGATGATCGAATACACCCGCACCAGCCTCGGGTCGAGGCGCTCAACGATGCGCTTGATGGCACCCCCCTTGCCCGCTGCGTCCGGACCCTCCACCACAATGAGGAGGGAATTTTTTTTCTCCCGGAGGTGAAGTTGCATCCCGAGGATTTCGAGCTGACAGGCCTTGAGCTGACGCTTGTAGTCGTCGGCTTCGAGGGCCTTTTCCTGAACAAGGTCCCGGAGCTTGGTGCGTTCTTTGGGCATGGGCTTCTTCGCGATGTAACCGAAGCGGCGTGCCGTGTCACGCTTCGTAAAGACTATGGCGAGGGTCAGGGCTCGACCACCAACAAACCACTCGCTCCGGGCGTTAAAAAATATCCAAGGATCTGTCCGGTGTTCTGGTCTGCGGCACCACGGAACGTGATGCGCTGGTTCAACACCGGATGAAAAAAGGTTCCCCTCGCAGTGCCATTGGAGGTATTGAGGCGAACCTGTATTTGAGCCGGATTTGCTCCGATCGGGGTTAGCATGCTGCGCCCGTCGATCTGGAGGCGCGCAGCGAGGGGCTGGACCAGCAAGCCCCCTTCCAACGTGGCGTCGCCGAGATCAATCGGCCAGACCAATGCCGGCTGGCCGGCAACAGGGCGCCTGTAACCTGAGAGTGCAACGTCGAGATCCGCCTCAATCCCTGCCGGAAAGCGGACGGTGGCCGGCTCGCTCCAATCGAGAAATCCCTCCCACTCGGGGAATGGAACATTCGGCTGGTTAACGAAATCGATGTATCCGGCAGCAGAACCCGCCCCCCGACTCGATGAAATTGCAATGGGAATCAAAAATCTGTCGGGTTCCGGAGGGTCGCTCGCAAGAACTGGCGCAGTCGTGGTAAAACGCGCGCCATTTCCAAGCTGTCCGGCAACCCGGACGGTTCCATCTGCGCGAAACTGCCCCGCCCCCCAGCCTGATCCTTCGAGTTCTGCGGGTATTCCCCCGGCAACCGGCAACTGCAAAGTGCACGCACCGATCAGGGTCGGAGGCAGGGGGTTCGTTCTGCGATTGAAAACATGTCTGTGTGCAACAGCTTCCACGTCTGTCCCGTTGACCTGGGCCGGCCCAAAGAAACCTGGGAAGCCCTCGAGCAGATCGAAGGAAAGATCCATATCGGCCAGCTTTGGATTGCGCCCGCCCGAGGACCAAATCCCGGCAACGATCCCATCGTTTCCAACGAAACCCCGCCCCCGATAAGTTGCCCCATCCGTTCGCAATGTGGCCGAATAAGCACCCCGCCTCCCGATCTGGATTGTGATGCCTCCCACAGCTCTGCCAGCGATTCCGTCAGTGAGAACTCCCGAGTAGCGCCCCACGAGTCCCGCCGGATCGATGGAGACCGTGAAGTCAAAGGCCTGCTCGCCGGCGTTGACTGCTCCATTCGAGGCCATCACCGTTCCCACATACCGGCCCGAACGCACCGGCCTCCCCTCGAGAAGGCCGGTTTGCGGGTCGAGCGACAGTTGTTGGGGAAAACTGCCGGAAGCCAATTGCCAAAAAATTGGAAACGTTCCCCCTGACGACTCGAACTGGTGTGAGTAGGCTTGGAGAAATGTTCCTCCACCAGGGGGAGCACTCGCGATCTGGGCGGCCACCGGAAGTGTCACCGTAACCCTCCCGAACGCCGGGAAATCTCCGACAAACCACCCCAGCGCCGGAAGTGCAGGCAAAGCAAAACCGGGATCGCCCACAAGTTGACCGCTCAGGTCGACAAGCTCAAACTGGTCGTTGGCGGCAGGCACGAATCCATTGGAAAGCACGACCTCCACGGCCTCGAAGTTGCTGAGCTGTGCGGTGGTAGTCTGGATGGATCCGTAATCAGTCGCATCAGTTCCGCCAACCATGAAAATGAGCCGGGGATTTCCATCGACCCGGAACTCATCGGGCAACTGGAAGCGGTCGGAGATCACAACGGAATTGTCGGCCAGGTTATTCGGTGACCCGGCCCCTCCCAGGGAAAGCCCGTTGGCCCTGCCGATGCTCAGGCCGGATCCCGTGTTGTAGAAAATGGTGTTAAGTCGGATTATGGTGTCTGAGAAAAGATCCCCGCCGGTCACTACCACTCCGGCGGTTCCGTTGTAATTAATCTCATTGGCCTCCACGATGAGCCCAACGACCGGCCCGAGCAACCGGATGCCATTTGCCAGATTATCCTGAATCGTGTTGCCAACGATCCTCCCGCCTTCGAAAATCGCGGGCAACGAATAGATGCCATGTTGCTGGTTGCCTTGGATGATATTTCTATCGGAGGGAAAGTCTCCGCCAATGGTCAATCCCGTGAAGCCGAC
>JBGSSC010000009.1:0-5670 GCA_041737265.1 Terrimicrobiaceae bacterium
GCCGTAGTCGGAGAGATCAAGGGATTGCCCTCCATCGATGAGATTTTTTTGCAGGGAGGGAACATCGATCGTCGTGAGATCTGAGCCGGTTTCGAGGCATTGGCGAGCCGCCGTCCCGGCTGCAAAGCCGAGTTGCGCCACCGGCACCATCACGCGGAAAGCACTCATGGCCATCTGATCCCCGGACGAACCGCGTCCCGCCACCAGCATGTTTTTTGCACCTTTTGGAATCATCATGCGCAAAGGCATATGGTGGGGATCCAACATGTCGGCGAACCCGAGCGTTCCACGCTGCATACGATCAGGCCAATGGTAGTCGAGATGATAGGCACAGACCCCGACAACGTCAGGGAAAATGGCCGCACGCCGGACTTCCGCCTCAGTGAGCACATGCTCGCCCACAATCTGACGTTCCTCGCGAATGCCGATGCTGCGGGAGACCGATGCCAGCACGCTGGTATTGAGCCGGACTCCCCGATACCCGGTGGTTTGCAAATAATAGATCAACCCGTGCATATATCGGCGGGCAAAGATCTCCGCGTCGGAGCGACTGCGCCCGTCGGCCGCATCAAAGCCGACGACTTTCATTTTGACCTCGGTCTTGCCGGTCGGAAAAATGTGCAGGCTGGTCATCGGAATCTCGTCGTCACTGGCCCATCGCGGGCATCCCTCGGGCAGGATCGGTGCAACCTCTTTCCCGGTATCCCACATGGTGAAATACAAGCTCATCGGGAGCTGCTTGTTGGCTCCCTGGTGAACCACGGGAAAGCCTGTCAGCCAGGGCACCACACAGGCTCCCGAGCAATCGATCACAAAGCCGGGGGTGAGTTCCACCAACCCGCCCGCTGTGGAAACGGTGAGTGAGGTGACAACTCCGCCCTCCGCCCGGGCATCGATCACCCGCGAATGAAGCAGCACCTCAGCGCCACGCTCCACAACCATTTCCTGAAGAAAAAAGGCGCACCATTCGAGATCGTAATCCCTGCGGTCCGCCGTCGGGCAAATCGGGGCGATCAGATTGTGCCGTGCCAACCGTGCGACCAATTCGTCAAAGAGGTGGTTCACGCGCGATGTGTCGCCACAGAAGCCGGCGACACCGCCCGCAGTCCCCTGCCCGCCCAGCACATTGCTGGGTTCAATGATCAGGACGCGGTTGGCGGAAGTCTTGGCCGCCATGGCAGCCATCACTCCCCCCATACCACCACCCACGACAACAATGTCAGGGGAGTCGGAGTTCAGTATTTTCATAGAGTTTTTTTGTAGAAACAGTTTTTAGGCAGAACGAAACGCCGAGGCTTGGAGAAAAGCATCTGATACGAAAATCGGTAGGGCGGGATCGCCGAGACCGCCGACTTTCTCATTCCACTCCTTCCAGCTCGAAAATCTTTTTAAGTGAGGGGATGTGCACCGCCTCCGATACATAGGGGTTCCAGCCCTGGGTCCAGTGCTGGCCGTCGCCGCTGATGATGTCGCGTGCGCCGTTGCGATCGGCCTTGGCATCGCTTGCGAGTTCCTCCCAGTCTTTCCATTGGTGCTTGCCGTTGGTTGGCGCCCATTTATGCATAGCGATGAAGTAGTCGTGCGTGCTGCCCGGGTGGCCGGACGGGGCACGGTACAGATAGGGTGCGTTCACCGGATCCACCGGTTCGCTATAAATCGCCTCGAGCGCCTTCCAGTAGGCATGCACCTGGGTCTTCACCACGTCGCGAAAATCGCTCATCTTCATGCTCACCAGAATCGAGCGGGTGCGCTCGCGCGAGGGATCCACGGCCTTCAGATCTTCAAGGACGAAATCGGTGAAAGTTTGCACGGCCTGGTTCGTGTCGCCACCGGGGCGCAGAGCACCGCGGCCGTTGCCGTCATTTTCCCCGGGTGTCCACAGCGCGAATACCTTCCGATATCCGAGATCGAGTCCCTTGGCCATGGCGTCACGCCTCATGGCCCGCCGCTGCCCCGTGCCAATGTAGTCGGTGTTGCTTTCCTTACCGCCCTGATACCATGAGCCCCCGCGGGCGTGATTGACAAACAGCCGTCCCGGTTTGCGAAGAGCGCGCGAAACCATGTAGATGGGCGATCCCCGTTGCTGACTGGTGCTGTCGCCCTCGACGACAATCAGCGCATCGAGCGGCTCGCGCAGTTTGGCATGCGCCTCACGGTCCCGTTTGACCCTCGCGAAAACCTCATCACGCGGAACCCGCGTGTTTGGTTCATAACGGACCAGCTCGAATGGATTCCCCCAGACCCCCTCCCCGATTTGCAGGGACTTGGCCGAGCCGTCGAGCCCGCCAAGGCTCAGCAGGCGCGGCACAACCGCACCCATCGGGGTGGTGGCACGCTCATGAAACGGTATGCCATTGATGAGGAGTTCATGTGCGACTTTATCCAGGGTGATAAGAGCATCGGATCCGGAGTGACCGTAGTTGATATGAACATGGAGCCAGCCTGAACCATCGAAGTGCGGACTGTAGAGCTGCTTGTCCAGGTTGGGACCCGGCGAATAGTGGAGACGTCCGCGGTAGTCTTCCTCGCTGATTTCGCCATAAACTCCCAGACGCCCCCATTCTTCGGGGTTCTCTGAGGGATCCTCGGTGCGGGAGAACCCCGCAAAGAACCCGCGGGCCTTGGGAAGCTTGTCCACCTTGATCCAGCCCGAGATGGCGTGGCTGGTGACTGCCTCCGGGCTGAGCTCGGCTTGGAGGTTTGAAGGTTTCCCATTCCGAAGCAGGCCACTTTGAGAATCGGCCTCAACGGCACCCGGCAATGCCAGGGGAGCCACCGCATGACCGGCTTGGCGGGCCGCGCGGAAAGCTTCCAACGGAACCTCCTTGCCGCCCGCCTCCCGGATCCGCGGTGCATAAATGGCCAAGAGGGAAGGCATCAGACTGTCTGCTGCAGGCCGCAGGGCGATGTCAGCTCCCTCTGCACCGGTTTTAAAAGGGAGGCTCACCTCGGTCCACTCCGTGGGTGCCTCGAATGTCGTCTTGGTGCCCGAAGCATCCGATAGCGAGCCAAGAATGAACTTGCCGGTTGCATCTCCTTTCCGCTTCACCCAAACGGAGAAGACCAGCCCGGCCTCAGGCAGGTCGGGGTGCTGCGAGCGCACAAGAAAGCTCTGCCTCTGGGATGCCCCGGTGAATTCCAATGTTATGGCTTCGTGATTGCCCAGGGGATCGGAGATCTCCGGATCCCAGACCACCCTCTTATGAGTGTGGGAACCATCCTCGTCCAGAGCCACGCCCGCGGCGGCAAGAGCTTGTTGGACCGGAGGCACCTTCGCACCACGACTGCCGGTGTTGGGAATAAGCCTGCCTTCGTGCTGTGACAGTCCGGGCGTTGCCCACTCATAAGCCGGCACGGGCTCGCCAGCGGTCATAAGGGACGGCACGAGAAGAAAAACTGCGCACAGGATGAGTTTCATAAGTCAGGGCAAAGGGGTTGTTTCGACAAAACTGGCTCCATCGATGATGCGCTCAACCGAGCCATGCCAGAAAGCCGGCTGAGCCTGGCCCTTTAAGTAGAAGACAGCCATGCCCACGCGGGTTGCACGCATGGCGGGGAGAGCGGGTCTCCCGGCCGCCGCAACAATGTCCCAAACATGAGGCCAGGTCAGTCCGCCATCCGCCGACAATGCAACGGTCAGAGCTCCGGAATGATGGATATAAGCCCTGGCCAACCGCCCCTCGTCGAGGGTAACGCAGACAGAAGATCCCGCACTATCGGGAGGATTGGTTGCAGCCATCGGATTTTCCGGTACCGGCGAAATAGGTGCCGCCTCCGCCCATGAGGCACCATCGTCCGCTGAGCGCACGCAGAATGTTCCCTCAGCACCCGAGAGAACCAGCCCGCCATCCGCATCGCGAAAAAGATGCAGACCGCCCGGAACCCGTGTGCCATCAGAAACCAGTGCCGGGTCCATCCACTGTTTCTCGCGACGCTGCGCTCCCCAGATCCCCGAAACTCCCCCACGCGAGCCAGACCAAACGGCAAAAAACCGCCCGTTGTCGAGCTGCACGAGAGCCGTTGCGCTGCAATCCGAAAAACCGGGATCGTTGCTATAAAACGATCCATGGAAAAATATCTCCCGCCGCAGGTAGCTGCCATAGTTGGACAGATCGAGATCCTGTCCGCCCTGAGAGATAGCGGCTTGCAGCACAGACACGTCGATCGTGGTCAGATCAGTTCCGGATTCCAGACACAGGCGAGCGGCGTGACCTGCGGCAAATCCCATCTGCGCAACAACCGCCATGACACGAAAAGCACTCATGGCCATCTGATCCGCGGAGGCCCCCCGACCGGGCACAAGAAGGTTTTTCGCTCCCTTGGGAATCATCATGCGAAATGGCAGATGATGCGGATCTAACATGTCCAAAACTCCCGTGCCGGCGCGCTGGGCACGGTCCGGCCAGTGAAAATCCAAGTGATACGTATTCACTGCCACCGCATCGGAAAATATCACGGCCCGCCGCGCCTCGGCCTCGGTCAGCACATGCTCGCCCACGATCCGCCGTTCCTCGCGCACCCCGATGGCACGCGAAACTGAAGCCAGCACATGCCGGTCAAGCCTCACGTCTTTGTATCCATGGGTTTGGAGGTAATAGATCAACCCGTGCATCTGTTGGCGCGCGAACATTTCCGCCTCGGAGAGGCTGCGCCCGTCTGCTGCATCAAAACCCACCACCTTCATCTTCACCTCCACTTTGCCACTGGGAAAAAGATGCAGGCTGGTCATGGGAATCTCCCGGTCGTCGGTCCACTGCGGACACCCCGGAGGAAGAAACGGAGTCACAGCCTCCTCCGATTTCCACATCGTGAAATACAAACTCATGGGGAGCTGCTTGTTGGCTCCTTCGTGCATCACGGGAAAACCCGTCAAGTAAGGCACCACACAGGAGCCGCTCGCATCGATCACAAACCCCGGTTCCAACCGGATCATGCCCCCCGCCGTGGCCACCGTCAGAGAGGTGATCGATCCCCCCTCTGATTCGGCATCAATCACCCGGGAATGCAGCAATACCCGGATGCCGCGCTCACGCACCATTTCCTGAAGAAAAAATGCGCACCACTCGAGGTCGTAATCGCGACGATCTGAGGTCGGATGAACCGGCGTGATCAAACCCTGAGCGTGAAGCCGCGCAATCAGATCGGCAAACGGAGCATTCACCCTCTCAGTGTCTCCACAAAATCCGGCCACTCCCCCCGCCGTTCCCTGGCCTCCCAACACATTGCTTGGCTCGATAATAAGCACCGAATTCCTCTCCGTCTTGGCAGCAAGCGCCGCCATAATTCCCGCCATCCCGGCTCCCACCACCACCACGTCCTCCCGCTCAGCCGCGCCTCTCTCTGAAAATGAAGTTCCTTGCATCGCCAACCACCACTCTAAAAGATGGTAAATCTTTTAGTCAAATCTTTAGTCTCTGCGTATCTACAAATATTCCATGATCATTCCCCGAGTTCGACACAGCGGCGGCGGTAGTGAAGATAGCTGGCGAAGCTCACCTCGGGCGGGACACCGTGGTCGCACGTCGGAATATACCCCCCCCGCTCGCGCATGGCAGGCAGGATGCGCTCAAGCATCGCGTCGATGGCTGCCGGACCTGATGCCAGGACGCGCTTGTCGATGCCGCCTCCCAGGCAAAGCCCGGGGTATTGGCGTCCGATCTCGACGACGTC
>JBGSSC010000033.1:0-4536 GCA_041737265.1 Terrimicrobiaceae bacterium
TACGCCCTTGCGCTGGGCGTGGAGCAGCAGTGGTCGGAACAATTTTCCGATGTTCTGACCTCCGCCTCGTTCTCGCCCGACTGGTACCAGGGAGCGGCATTCTCCGCCGCAGGGATGGCTGGATTCTCATCAAGTATGGCAAGCTCGCTAACGACCGCTATTTCGTCTTCCTCCACCGCGCCGGGCTCTTCCTCGGGAAGCAGCGGAGGGGGTTCCTCTGGCGGCGGAGGAGGCGGTGGCGGGGGCGGGGGCTGGTAACAGCAAAGGGTTCACTGAATGCAAGTTCAACGTTCTTCCCACCGCTCGGGCTGGCAACCCGTGCAGCATTCTTGGATCCGGACGACTCCAAGCCACCCGTTTAGCGTGCTTGGAGGGAGGAGCGTTCGATGCGATTGAGGTCGTAACCTTGTGCGGCGGCGATGCCTTGCATACGTCGATAAGCAGCGGGTGAGACTTCCGGATCGCGGGCCAGGAACCAGAGGAACCGGCGGCTGGGGTGGCCGACGACCGCCCACTGGTAGTTTTGATTGTCGAGGCCGATAATCCAGTAGTCGCCGGCGAAGGGGCCCCCCAACTTGACTTTGAGACGGGAATTGCCTGTGTTGGGAACGACTGTGGCCGTACCGCGGACTTCCATGGGTTTTCCCTTACGATCAAAACAGCGATTGATGACGGTTATGCTGCCCCCTGGATTGGGCAGGTACGTGGCGGTGGTGTTATGGTCGCAGTTGCGCTGGAACCAATTGGGATAGCGGGCAACTTCGTGCCATTCCCCGCTGTATCGCTTGAGGTCGACTTTCGGAACCGTCTGGAGTGGCGGGCGGCTGGCACATCCGCAAAGGAGCAGGGCCCCGGCGGCAGAGAAAAGGAGGAGAAACTTCATGGCTGATAGATAATCGTTCAGCAGGAGGCAGGTGCGCGGGTGCGGCACCCCATCTTCCCGGTGATATGGCAAATCGCAGCGGTGACTGTATGCGCGACTAACGAATAACCGACCCCGCCGGCTTTTGCCCCCACGAACTGTCGATTTTTACTGAAGGCAAAAGTCTGCACTTGAAAACCGGATTTCTAAATCTCGTACTCAGGTAGAGTCTTGAGCGTCTTTTGAACGGATGGAAGATCACCAAAAAATGTTTTGTAATAGTTGGAAAATCTTCCGAGGTGGTTGAATCCCCACGCCATGGCAATATCGGTGACGCGAATATTCTTGTCCCGGCTGTTTTGGATTTCTCTGCGGACACCACAGAGCCTCAGGGCCCGGAGGTATTTCATCGGGGCAATTCCGTACAGTTCCAAAAAGCCGAGGTGCAAGGTGCGCCGGTTCGCTTTCGCGGCCTCACATAAATCCGTCATGGAGATATCCTCTCTGCAGTGCCCGTGCAGAAAGTCGACCGCCCGCTTGGCCGCGCGGTGCCGGTCCACACTTCCCAAGGCCGTGCTCTGATCTTCAAGGCTGTCAAATACGGTCTCCAGGATGAGATTGTTGAACTGCAATCCCGCCTGGGCTTGTGAAAGCGGGAACGGATTGCCGAGCGCTCCGGCCAGGCCGCCGGCAATTTTGTGACCGGCTCTGCGCATGTTGGGTTGCGTGGCAAATCGGAGAATTCCCCGCCGTCCTTCGCAGGGAAAGGCTTTGCCCCACTGGGCCAATGCCCTGCGGTCCAATTCCTCCCGGCAGACAGCAATGGTGAGGATATCGATTTCTCCAATGAAGGAGAAATCCAGGCCTCGCGTGTCTTCTTGAACAATCAGATCGTGAGATTCCACCTTTCGTCCCCGGAACTGAAGGCCTGCCTTCGGGTTCAAAGCAAATGCAAGCACAGCCGTCCCTTGAGGGACATTGCCATCGAGTCGTGTGCCAAGGGATCGCCAGCTCCTTGCCACTTGAATAAGCGGGGTGTGGACCGCCTTGATGGAAAACCGGTAACGTCCTCTCTCCAACTGCGTCGTTTCGATATTCCACTTGAGAGCCACGGCTGCTGCCATTTCATAGGAATCGGCGGTGACATCAATTTTGGCACCTGCTGGAAAAAGGGATTTCACAGGTGCTTCCCGGGGTATTCTCATGTTGGTCCGGCAACTAAAATTGATGATCAGCCGGAACGGTTGCCGCAAGCGCAGCCCTCCACTGGAGCGCTCTGCTTGTCAAAGTGGTGCGAGGTGACATCGCAAAGTTCACCGCCGGGCTCATAGCAGCCTTTTTTGTTCCCGTGAAGCAATTTGCACAAAGTGGATAGTGCCCCGTGCGGGAGTCGCCTAGCTTCCGCCAACATTTTGAACATGAAGAATCCAACATTCCGTTTCCGACTCAGCAACGCAGGGTGCGCGCTGGGGAGCCTTGTCCTCACCGCCTCCCTGGTTTACCCCCAAACGGGAGGGACAGTTCAAACGACCGGCACGGTGGGATCGCCTGACGCCACCACCACGATTCCCGGGAATCAGCTTCCTCCCGGACTTGAGGAGACCAAAGCCATCGCCGAGCAGGCATTCATTTACGGCCTCCCGATTGTGATGAACTACGCGATCATGAACGAGTTCTGCCTCGATAAGGACTCGGGGCAATACAAAGGTCCGTTCAATACGATCAGCAATGAAGCCCGCGTATTTACCTACAGGGACACTGCGGTTCCGACGCCGAACAGCGACACGCCCTACTCGATGCTCTGGCTCGACCTCCGCGCCGAGCCGATGGTGATCACTGTCCCCGCCGTCGAGAAGGATCGTTATTACGCAGTGCAGCTGACTGACGGCAACGCCTACAACTACGGCTACATTGGCAGCCGCGCGACAGGCAGCGAAGCAGGCAGCTACCTCGTTGTTGGCCCCGGCTGGAAGGGCGGGAAGCCGGAGGGAATCAAAGAGGTTTTCCAATCCAGCACGCCTTTCGCCCTCACCATCTTTCGCACCCAGCTTTTCAATGCGGACGATATGCCGAACGTCGTGAAGGTGCAGTCCGGCTACAAGGTGCAGCCGCTCTCAGCGTTCCTGAAGCAACCTGCACCACCGGCAGCACCGAAGATTGATTTTGTCCCAGCCTCGACCAAGGGCATCAAAGAAAATTTCTTCGCCTACCTCGACGCCGCGCTGGAGTTTGTTCCCGTCACGCCGCAGGACGAGGCCATTCGCGCTCAGCTCGCCCGCATCGGCATCGGCCCCGGCAAAACCTTTGAGTTCAAAGACCTCTCGCCCGAACACAAGGCCGCCGTGCTGCTCGGTCTGAAAGATGGCGAGGACAAGGTGAAGGAGTTTCTCGACAGCGGCATGAAGAACATCAACGGCTGGAAAGTCGGTTCGCTGTTCGGTGACGCCGCATTTTACAGCGGCGACTGGCTCAAACGCGCCGCAGCGGCCCAGGGCGGGATCTACGGCAACAACGCCGTCGAGGCCATGTATCCCATGACCCGTACCACAGCGACAGGCGAAGCCCTTGACAGCAGCAAACACAACTACACCCTCACTTTTCCAGCCGGTCAATATCCGCCCGTGAACGCCTTCTGGTCTGTCACCATGTATGATGGCAAAACGCAGCTCCTGATCGAAAACCCAATCAACCGCTACCTCATCAATTCCCCCATGCTGCCCGGGATGAAAACCAACGCGGACGGCTCACTCACCCTCTACATCCAGAAAGACAGCCCCGGTGCCGAGCTCGAGAGCAACTGGCTCCCAGCGCCGGACGGCCCCGTCTACCTCGTCATGCGCCTCTATTGGCCGAAGACGGAAGCGCCCTCCATCCTGCCAGCGGGCGAGGGCACCTGGCAGCCAGCGGGGCTGGTTCAAGGTCAATGATCCAAAAACGATTCACGCTCGCCGACTCCCACGATCCAGCCAGCAAAAGCAGCACCAAAACAAACCACACAACAAAATGAACATAAAACGACAGACCCCCGCATCAATGACGATCAAAGCAACCACACTCGCGCTCGCGCTGATGGCCGGCCCTTCGCTGGCCTTTGCCGAAGAGCCGGCCGTCCCCAAACCCGTCGCCACCCCTTCGGATCTATTCCCGGTCAAGGGTGAGAACTGGCGCGGCAGGGCGTTTTACGAAATTCTCTTCATGAACCGCGAAGCCAATGGCGGCGGCAAAGGCAACTACTTCAACTCTCTCGGAAACACCCTCGAAGCTTCCAACGAGGTCATGGACGAGCGCTTCCGCTCTCTGAGTGCGGAGACTTTGGCGAAGGAATACGGAAGCGATGGGGTCTTCTTCAATGGCCCGCGCCGTTTCGTGGCAAACAGCTTCACCGCGATGGCATTCGATGGCGGCAAGAAGAGAGTCATCAGCACGATCCCATTGTTCATGTATGGCACCTTCGAAGTCCCAAGTTTCGAGGGATTTGTTTCCGGACCGCCAGTCGCCTATAAAGTATTGGTCTCCAAACGTAACAACACCTTCACCTTCAATGCCGGCGAGGTGGTGCACGAACTGGTCACTCCCGAGGGAGCCGTTTACACCATGTTCAGTCTTTCCCTGAAAGCCGACCCCAAAAACACCATCGAAAACCTGCCAACTCTCGGAGACCGCCTGACCTTGCC
>JBGSSC010000035.1:0-4263 GCA_041737265.1 Terrimicrobiaceae bacterium
CGTGCGCCAAGAATGCCATTGAGAGGCCCGGCTCGGGATGCGATGATACCACCCCGTGACACCTGCTTCCATCGAGGAAATCATCGCTCCCTTCTGGCGAACCGACGACGGACGTTCCGCCGAAGAGCGCGCCGAGGCCTATGGAATTGATCTTTCCCTCATCACCGAAAATCTTCGTTTGAGGCCGGAGCAGAGGATAATTCAGAATGATTTCAGTCTCACCGAGGCCGAACAGCTGATTGCCGCTCATGAGCGAACTCACCCGCATCACCCAACTGCTCGCTGAGAATCGCGTGGACTTCGTCGTGGCGGGGGGGCTTGCCACGATCCTCCATGGCTCGGCCCTCTTGACCCGCGACGTCGACGTCGCCTGCGACATGGCCCCCGATAATTTGCTCCGTGTCTGGACCGCGGTTCAGCACTTGCACCCTGTCCACCGCATGACCCCCGCCCGGCTGCCTTTCACGCGCGAATTGGCTCAGAAAGGCGGACTCAACAACCTTTACCTCTCCACCGACCTGGGCCAGATCGACCTGCTCGGCGAAATCAAGGGACTCGGGGACTTCGCAGCCTGCCTGCAAAACAGCGAGTCCATCGTAATTGGAGAGGTTTCCATCCGGGTCCTCTCCCTCGATGCCCTGATTCGCGCAAAACGTGCGATGGGCCGGCCGAGGGATCTGCACGCGGTTCTCGAACTGGAAGTCATTCGGGAACGGCTTCGCGGAAGCCGCAGCGATCCCTGATTGCGGTGGCGTGCATCCGCCTGCGCCAAGGCTCCGGCGTGACAAGTCGACATCGCCCTGCCAGCGGACGACCTGGCGCGAAGCGCCCTTTGGTGGTAGAGCCAACCGCAGGGAGACAGCCTGTCGGCAGACAGCCGCGAAGCGGTGAGCGCAAGCGAAGTAAACCCCTCGCCGCAGGCGTCCATGACCTGGACCGGAAGAGTCGGCGGGGTCGGCGACCCGCGCCCTACCAGCGAAACGAGCTTGCGCAAGCTCGAAGCGCCCATTGGGAGGTGCCCGCACTATGCTACAGGTTTTTCCCACTCGTAATTACAGGATTTCAGAAGTTGACCGACCCCGGACTTCCTGAGCGGAATCAGCCCTGCCATGGAAAAACCAATGCACATCAAATCGGGATCGGGCTTCAGCTTGGTCGAACTCCTTGTTGTGATTGCGGTCATCGCGATTATCGCGGCAATTGCCATCCCCAACATCTCAAACATCACCCAGTCGGCGGATCAAGCGACCAAAGTGCGCAACGCACAAAACCTCGCCTCCACCTACAACCTGTACGCGGAAGCCTACTATGCCCAGACCAACACATACCCTCCCATCTCGGACATAGTCGCCGCAGGTTCGGCTATGGCCGATGGCCAGCAAGTCATCAACACCCGGCTGAACACCACCAACTATTTCCGGTTGCCCGGGCTGACCATTGACAACACCGACACCAACAAGCTGACGTTTACCAACAACCAGCTCGTGTTCACCCCGGACGCATAAGCCGGGTACCATCCCAACATTCCAAATCAAGCTGGAAGCCCCTCCGGCCCCGCAAGGCCGGAGGGGCTTTCCTTTTTTCACAGAGGGGCTGCCTCGAGCAGTCCCTGGTGCCATTTGATCGAGATATGGCTTTTTCCCCTGCAAAAATTGCAGAGCCATCAACCCCCTCGCCGTTTTTGTTGCACAACTCAGAATCCAAAACTCACGCAACGTTGCGTAAATATGCTACAGTTTTCCCCCATAGTGAATTGATGGTTCGCTGAAGTTGCGCCCATGCAGAGGTTTGCGCGATGTTGCACTCGTTATGAAAAAACCAACAAACACCAAATCGGGATCAGGCTTCAGCTTGGTCGAACTCCTTGTGGTGATTGCAGTCATCGCGATTATCGCGGCGATCGCCATCCCCAACATTGCAAACATCACCCAGTCGGCGGATCAGGCGACCAAAGTGCGCAACGCACAAAATCTCGCCTCCACCTACAACCTCTATGCAGAGGCCTACTACGCGGTGAACAACTCCTATCCCACGGCAGCGACTGTCGCGGATGCCATCAACACAATTGGCAATGGCACATCCGTTGTCAACACCCGGTTGGGTACCACCAACTCGTTCCGGTTGCCCGGTATCACGACAGCTAACGTCGCCACCAACAAGCTGACGATTGCAAACAGCCAACTGGTGTTCAACCCGGACGCCAACTAGACCAAGCACCACATCGTTCGTAAGCCCCCCGCAAGAATCCCTCCGGCCCGCAAGGCCGGGGGGTTCTTCGCTTTCAGCCCTAATCCGGCGGGGGCCGGTGCCAAGTGCGGGTTTGTCGGCAAGGGGATCCAGTGAGAAACGGGTGCCTTCGCAGCCGGATTAGAAAAATTTTGCTTCGCAAAATGAAGAATACTAATTGAAAAACTGAGTCACAAATCGTTTGTGACCATTGGATTGTGGGCAGCTATCCAAAAATGTTGCGCAAAATACGCAGGACTCAAATCGAAAGAGACTACGCTTTTTCCGGGACTTCGCCCGGAAAAAAGGCGCTTCGCGCAATCGGAGGGGAAGCGGACATGCCACAACATGTTGTTTCGAAATTGCCCCTGAGCGCCTAATCCGACGGCGCTGGCGGCTGTTCGGGCCCACGACCCGTTGCCCAACCCTCACCCTTGGAACCCGGCACCCGCCGGATTAGAACTACAGCTTTCCCCTATAGCGAATTACGGGATTTCTGAAGTTGCGTTGGGGCGTGACATCACTCAAATTTGAGTTGGTTATGAAAAAACCAGCCGCGACCCCTCCGTCAGCAGGCTTCAGCCTGGCTGAGTTGCTTGTCGTGATCGCAGTGATCGCGATCATCGGGGCGATTGCCCTGCCCAGTATCGTGAACGTCACCCGTTCGGCGGATCAGGCCACGAAATTGCGCAACGCACAAAACATCGCCGCCACCTACAATCTCTATGCAGAGGCCTACTACGCAGTGAACCTGTCCTATCCGAGCCACACGCTGGCCTCGGCCATAGGCTTGATGGCCAATGGCACCTATGTGACCAACAGCCGGCTGAACGTCACAAACTTTTTCCGGTTGCCCGGCATCGTGACCGGGGAGATTGCCACAAACAAACTGGTGTTTTCAGGCAGCCAACTCGTGTTTGACCCCGAAGCGCCCTAATCCGGCGGGAGCCGGTGCCAAGAACGGGTTTGTTGGCAAGTTGCGAGCCGTTGAGAAATAACCTCCATAGCGGCCGGATTAGACAATTTTGCTGCGCAAGATGGAGGGAAACGCTTTGTCGTTTCCCATAATTCACGGTTCCCACGGCACCTCGAGGCCGGTTCTGGGACTTGCCAACGTCTGGCCCTGCATCGTACCCGAAAGACTTGCGCTTTTTGCGATGGACTTAAGCAGAAAGCGTCTACTCCGGCGGCAGGAGGCGGACGATGCTGGTATGATGGAAAAAGTACAGGGCGTTGGTGACATCCTCCACGGTTGCGGGATGAGGGATCGCATCCAGGATGTCTCCAATTGAAGTGTGACCGTCGCAAAGACGGAGGAATTCGAGGAGGAAAGCCGTGATTTGCAGTTTTTGGGGTTCGAGGATACCGGGGATGTCGATGCCCAGTTCGACTCCGTTGGTGAAGGGAGGCTCCATTTTTGGCACCTTCTGCCTGGGCCAGAATTGAACGAGAGGACGCCAGTCGGAGAGCAACGCGGGTGCGCTCCATGGCGGCTGAGCTGCGGGTTGGCGGCCCAACACGAGTTGAAGCACGGGAGGGGCCGCGATGGCCTCGAGGAGGCGGCAGAGAGGAATGAGATCCAATTTCGTAAGCAGCGACATCCCGCCATAGGGCAGGGCCAGGGGGAGAAGCCTTTGCGGGAGAGTACAGGCCACGGGATGGAAACCGGCAGAAGCCGCTGCCTCAACCCATTTCTCCAACGGCCAGCAACGGGCGGGCACTCCGTGTGGAGGAAGAGGGCGCACGCCACACATGCCAGAGGAGAGGATTTCAATGCGATCGGGAGTCGCCTCGGGTGGATCGACGGGAAATTGCGCAAGGATCGCCGCCGCACGTGAGGCAGGATGGTTCGCCGCATCCAACTCGACATAGAGGGCTGCTCCCTCCCTGGCCAAACAACCCACGAGGTTGTTCATCACCGGCGCGATGTCGGGCTGACCACGAAAGATCCCCGGGGCCAGAACCAGACCGAAATCACCGCCGGTCAGAGAAACAAAGTCCTCACCGCCCACGCTTCCGCATTCCACCCGCACATTG
>JBGSSC010000091.1:0-5043 GCA_041737265.1 Terrimicrobiaceae bacterium
TCGCAATCATGCAGAGGCAGATCACAAGCCCGCTCGCGGTGAGCCACTCCCAAAATGCAAAACTCAGCCAGAGAGGTATTCCAAGTTCCTCCCATGCCGGGCTCACCCAACCCGGTCGGTTGGGGTCGAAATACAGCCACGCCTGGCTGAGCATCGCGCCTGTGATCGGCACCGCTGCAAGCAGAAAGAGCAGAAAAAGCCCCCTCCCCTTAAGATGATGCTGACTGCGAAAAAATCGGAAGAGTGCAATCCAAAAACCGGCAGCCCCAAGGTAGAGCCCCACGAATGCGGCAATCGAGAGGTATTCGTGCCCCTTGCGCAAGATCTCCGACATTTCGGGAATTAATAAAGTTTCGAGCCCGACGATAATCCCTGAAAGGAAACCGACGAGTAGCACTCGCGATGAAAGGAGGGCAAGGCGGTGACTGGTCGACTCGAGCCGACACCGGAAGTACCCGCATACCGGCACCCCCATAAGAAAGGAAAACGTCATCCCCAATGACCACACCATGTGACCCGATGGATTCTTTGCCGGGGAGCCCAGGTAGGACATCGCCTGATAGCGCCAGTCAAAATCACCGGGAAACAATGCAGCGGGAATGACGCTGCTTAGAATAAAGAAAATGGCTGCGAGAGGAACGCAAATGCCCAGCAGAAAGCTCCTGGTGACCTCCCCCCTGAGATACGATGCGAATGATTTTGGCATGCCTTGGTGGGGCGTGGGCAAAACCGCGCCACACGCCGTGACACGATGCCCGCGCCTGCGGACATCCGTCAAGAGTGTGGATCTCTGACCCGGCAGGGATGGCACTTAGTTGCCGTCCGTCGAATCGGAAAAGTCGGACGCGAAGGGATTGACTCGCCCAATGGCTCGGATCTTCGCTGCGCTTCGGTTCGCGTCCCTACCAAGTTACGAAGCCCTCCCGGCAATTGACGAACTTGCAAGCCCCAGGCATGCGCCACAGAAACACGGATTCCGTTGCCTGCAAGCCGGCTCTGCTGAGAACATACCTCTCTGATCTCCATGTCTCCCAGCCACCTGCAATCCCGACCAAGCCGCTGTCTCTACCCGACCGCCGCCGGGCTTCTCATCGCGTTCGTGACTGCTCTGCGATTTTGGTATGCAGGCAGCTTCGAACTGACCGGCGATGAAGCCTATTACTGGCTTTGGTCGAAGAATCTCGACTACGGCTATTTCAGCAAGGGCCCGGGGGTGGCATGGACGATCGCCCTGGGCACCCTTCTTCTCGGCGACTCAGTTCCCGGAGTGCGGCTCTTTGCCGTGTTGCTCTCGGCAGGCACCGGTGCCGGCGTATACCTGCTCGCACGAAACCTGTACTCGCCCAGAGTCGGATTCTGGTCGGTTGTGACGATCCTCGGGGTTCCACTCTTCGGCGTGAGAGCCACACTCATGACGATTGATCCACTCAGTGTGTTTTTCTGGACGGTGGCGGCACTGGCATTTTGGAAGGCAATCAACTCGGGATCGCTTGGATGGTGGGCCATCACCGGCCTTCTGATCGGCCTTGGAGCGTTGTGCAAATACACAAACCTTTTCCTGCTTCCCGGTATTGCCTGCTTCTGCGGACTCTCGCCCAAGAATCGTCACGCGCTCAAGGCTCTTGGTTTCTGGCTGATGGTAGCGGTTGCACTTCTTTGTCTGCTCCCGCCGGTTCATTGGAATGCGCAGCACGGCTGGCCGACGATCGCGCATTTGATAAGCCGCGGGGGCCTGGAACACGGACTCCAGTTCCACCCGCTTGGCCCACTCGAGTTTATTGCGGTGCAGGCAGCGGTGATCTCACCGTTTCTGTTCGCTGGAATTGTCACCTCCTTCTGGAATGTGCTGCGTGCACCACGAGCCATTGCAGATCCAGCCCTCTACCTCCTCTGCATTAGCCTGCCGCTATGGACATTTTACGCCGTCCTCAGCTTCAACGAGGTTTCGGAGCCAAACTGGGCGGCTCCCGCCTACGTCGGTGCCATTATGCTTCTCGTCTCAGTTTGGCTGAGATGGAGTGATCGCTTTTCCAAAGTTCGTGTGATCGCCATCGCCGGTCTCGCAGCCAGCATCGTCGGCTCGATTGGTTTTCAAGCGGCCGCGCTTGGGCCTACGGGCATCTCACCCCTTGACCGCATCTTCGACCGGACACGCGGTGCGAAGGACCTTGCAGAAAAGCTGGATGCGCTTCGGCGGAGGCACGGAACGTCGTTCTTCATCACCGGCAGCTATGGCACAGCCAGCCTCATCGCATTCTATCTCACGGACCGGCCCCGCACCTTCCAACCCCGCTATTCCTCGCCAGGCGATCAATTCGCTTTCTGGCCGGATTACCTTGAGTCTTTTCCCGGCCAGTCTGCACTCTACCTTGCCGAGCCGGGAGATCACTCGATCCCCGATGGCCTCCGGTCGGACTTTACCTCGATCGAGCTGATCGGCACCCTTTCGATCCGGCAGGATGAACGCGAAATTCGAAGGCAAAACGTCTATGTCTGCCGGGAAGCCTCAAGTCCCTGACTGCGCTCATCCCGTGCCATCGTCACAAAGGATTCGAGAATCCGGCTCGCGCACTCCGTGGAAACCACACGGGGATCGAAACTCAGCGTCACATTGATTCGATTGGCATACTCAATAAACACAAAACCAGCAGATTGAAATGGCCTGAGCGGCCCACTAGCCGAAATATTTTCCAGGATTGCATTTCCAACCACAATTCGTCCCGAGTCCCGTGGCAAGGGGCAGCTTCTCAGCACGCGCCCCAGGTTCGAAACAACCAGGGAGGACAGACATTTGTTTGCTTGGACATGCTTCCGAACACCGCCGGGAAGCAGCCGCGCCACTTCCAAAAGGAACAGGAAGGCTTCATCGCTGCGGAGCCTGCGCTTGCACAGGATCTCCCGGCTCAGGCCGTGCAAGAATGAGGGAGAATCAGAGATCGAAGACTCCATGCGGTCCAGGAAGATCAAACTCACAGCACTGGCTCCCGGGTCGATGGAGGACGTCGACCTCCGTGTTCCGCAGGGGATCGCGACGCGCAGCATGGGATCGTGGCTGTCACCCGGGAACCGCGTCCTCCATGCCTTGATGGCGAGCAGGGCATTACGGGTCATCAAGTCGTTGCAACTCACTCCGCTCTGGCTCGCGGCGCGACGCAGCGCAGCAGACTCTGCCGGTGAAAAAAAGTGTATCACCTCGGCGCGGGAGCCTCCGCTCCGAAGATCCTTCGCGAGAGGTGCCGGTGGAACCAATGCTGCGGGTTTGTTGAGGAAAGTACGCCACTCCCTGAGAAGAGCCCACGCGCAACGCGCGATCCGCCAACCCGACGGTCGGTGCCCGGGCACTGACGCACTCCGTTGACAATGCGGATCCGTGATTTGATGGGATCCGCAGGCCACACCATACGCAACGAGGAAATCACTCAGAAAATTGAAGAACCCAAGCCCGTCGCTGCAGGCGTGGTGAAAAAGAAACTCGAGTGCCGGGCCTGCTTTCGATGGGAAGACACGGACTGCAAGCCCCCGGCCATTTGCGAGATCCAAGAGGTTCGGCGGGAACTCACCGGTCAGAATATCGAGCTTTATGTCCTCCCGCGGCGGCAACCAAACGGGAGGCACCCCGTTTACAACAGAGCAAAAACGGGGCCAACTCCGCATGGTGACTCGGAGTGCGGTCTCCATCGCCGAGAGGTCAAGCTCCCCTGAAAAATCCAAACGGAATTTGCACGAACACGGATAGGCAGGCCGATCATCGAAGTAGAAAAACTCTTCAATGGCGGACAAGGGCACACCTCCGGTTGCGTTCATTCCACCAAGATATTCGCTCAGGAAATCCAGTTCGCAATCCCACTAATCCGGCGGGAGCCGGTGCCAAGGGCGGGGTTGTTGGCATTGGGCCCCGGTGAGGAACGGCCGCCGTCGCCGCCGGATTAGGAAATTTTGCTTCGCAAAATGGAGGGAAACGTTTCATCGTTTCCCACTCTTAGGGCGATCGGCTGCCGCCGATCGAGAGCGTATCGTCCGAAGGTTGACCCGCCAGCCCTTCACCGTATATGCCATGCCCTGCGGCGTGATCGCCGTTCCGTGCAATGCCAGCCACCATTCTCTGCGTCAAGTGGGGCACCAAGTACAGCCCGGATTACGTCAACAGGCTCGCCTCGATGACGCGACGGCATCTGAGCCTTCCCCATAACTTTGTTTGCCTCACAGATGACACACGCGGGGTGGAGGACGGGATCGAGACGATCCCGATCCCGGAGACCTCCCTCGAGTTCTGCTGGACGAAGCTGCTTATCTTCTCGCCGCAAATGCCGGAGATCGGGTCACCGGTGCTCTACCTCGACTTGGATGTAGTAATCACTGGCAGCCTTGACGGGCTTTTCACGTTTTCAGAGTCCACCGACTTTGTTGGCGTTCCGGACTGGAACCGGAGGTGGTTCCCTCAATTCAACTCCTCGGTGATGCGGTTCACAGCGGGCAATCACGTGCGAATCTATGACGACTTTGTGAAGGCGGTGGGCACCGGCAGGCTTGTGAAAAGGCGGGAATGGGACGCCTGCCTGCAATCGCGGAACAAAGTGGTTTATTGGGAAAATTTAAGACGCTATGGCGGTGACCAGGAATGGATCTCACGGTCCGCTTTCCGCCGCGGAACAATCAGAGATCATGCCTTTCCGAAAAGCTGGGTGTTGAGCTACAAAACGCACTGTCGCTCCGGCATTCCGCCCGATTGCCGGGTTGTGGTTTTCCATGGAGAGCCCAAGCCCCACGAGGTCTCGTCGTCCCACATCCGGGAACACTGGCATTGAGAATTTCTTTAACAGCTGGATCGGCGCTTATACCAGATACTGCAGTTAATCAGACTCGACGGAATGGAGGACGACACCGTCTCACGACTACGACACTATTTAGAGCATCTCTCATAATAAATTTCCGAAAATAAGACTTGTACTTTTTGAGAATGTGTCCCAATAAGATGAGGATTGAGACACTTGGAGATCAAACCCAATGCCGAGAACGCGACTTTGGAGGAGTTGCAGGTGGCGA
>JBGSSC010000145.1:0-4373 GCA_041737265.1 Terrimicrobiaceae bacterium
GTTTACTGTTGCGGCTGGCGCAAGGGTTTTACCATGGAGGGACGGATGATTCTTATATCCCACTGAATACCAGTAATTTAAATAATTTCTTCACCTCTCAGCCTTTCCCTTGGTGATTTCATGGGATAAATGGTGTTGCCCTTGAAAACTTTTGCCGGCAGCCTCCGCATCCATGCTGAGATGCCTGGACCAAACCGAGGAGGCTGATGTGCGGGCGATCGTGCGCCTGCTCGGAGAAGTCGCCGCTCTGCCAGGCGGGCTCATGCTCAAGAAGTGCCATCTTCTCGACGGCCTTTGCGATCTCGCCGCAGCCGACGAGTGGCGATGGGCACTTTTTTCTTCGGATAAAAAAGAAATGTCCGTTACCTGCCTCGGGGTGCTGCGCCGGAAACTCCATGCTGTCTTCGCTCCCCCGCATTCCTGGCTTGAGGTGCAGTCGGTCCCGGTCGATTCCGATCCCGTCCCTCCGTCGCTGCCTTCGGCACATGTCATCTTTTCTCATCGCTCCCTGGATGATGGTATCGAGAGCCGTATTGCTCTCTGCCGCGAGAGGCCTTCCCCCGCTTACTCCTCGCGGGAAAGTCACCTTGCTTCCCTTGTGCTCGATGAGATTCCGTGGCTGCACTGGCGCGATTGGAAGCCCCGCTCAGCCGTCGCAGCGAAGCCGCTCTCACCCCGCCAGCAACTTACCCTCGACCTCCTCCTCATTGGCCTTGGTCGAAAGGAAATCGCTGCACACATTGGAATCTCGTCCGGCACCGTCGTGGGCTACATCCGCGAGGTCTACCGGCACTTCGGTGTCAATTCCCAAGCTGAACTCATGAGAGGGCATCTCTCGCACTCTATTCCAAAAAAGCATGAGCGCCGGCCCTGACAACTCCCACCCCGGTTTCCTCAATGAGAACGACTTGCGAAGCATCGTCACTCTGCTTGGCGAAGTTTGCTCCGATCCCGGAGGTCATGCCGACAAAAAGCGGCTTCTTCTCGATGGAATCTGCCGTCTGGTGGACGCACAAGCCTGGGTTTGGGGACTCTTCGTCCAGCTTACCCCCGGAGAATTTCCTTCATACATTCTTCATCTGCACAGTGGATTCGACGAAGAGAACCTCGCGAGCTATTTTCAAGCTCTGGCTCATCCCGACAGCTTACGTTTCACCGCTCCCATGGCCCGCCTCATCGAGGAAAAACGCAGCCATGTTACACGCTTCCGACAACAATTCGGAATTGAGCAGGAATATCTGGGCAGCGACAACCAACGTTCTTGGAACGCCGCCGGTATCGATCCGGGCATCCTCTCCTGTCGCCCCATCGATCCCACAACCCTGAGTACCGTAGCCATCTACCGGCGCATCGGAGGCCCTGCCTTTACCGAACGGGAGTCCCGCATCGTTCACATTCTGCTTTCCGAGGTCCCATGGCTCCACGAACAAGGTTGGTCAGCCGAACGAGCTTCCACCATTCCCGCCCTCACCCCGCGCTACTGCACCGTGCTCAACTTCCTGGTGCATGGCCGCAGCCGGAAGGATATCGCGGCACATCTCGGCATTACCCCCAGTACCGCCGATAGCTATGTTAAAGACGTTTTCCGCCATTTCCAAGTCCACTCCCAGGCCGCCCTCATCGCTCGTTTCTTGAACGGCGATGGCGGTGATATGTCATGAGCCACGGCCTTGCCGCCGATGATGCACGGGCCATCATCCGGCTCCTTGGCGAAGTTGTCTCTCTGGCCTCGGATCACACCGGAAAAAAACGATGCTTGATGGAAGGGCTTTGCGATATCGTCGATGCCGACTATTGGCTGTGGGCTCTAGCAGCAGAACTCGAGCCGGGCAAATTCCCCGTCTATGTTGGGTTCTTAAGCGGGCGGTTCACGGACACCCTGCTTGCCGACTTTCTCAAGATTCAAGCCCATCCCGAGATGATCGAGTGGACTGTCCCCCTGGCCAGTGAAATGTGCACCGCTCGCCGACATGTCACCCGCAACGTCCAAGATCAATTCGACTACGCCGCCTTTCTGGCCTCCGAGTCCGGCCAACTCTGGAGCCGCTCCGGTATCGAGCCCCGCTGCATTTCCTTCCGGCCCCTCACCGACCGATCCGCCACGGGAATTGGTCTATACCGCAAGACTGGCCGCCCCCTCTTTACCGAGCGCGAAGCCCGCATCATGCACATCCTGCTGACTGAAGTCCCATGGCTCCACGATATGGGCTGGCCCGACGACCGCTGCGCCAAAATTCCGAGTCTATCCCGCCGTTGCTGGCTCGTTCATGAGATGCTTCTGCAAGGCTACAGCCGGATTCGGATCGCCAGCCACCTTGGCCTCTCCCTTCATACCATCGACGGCTATGTCAAAACGATCTACCGCCACCTCGGAGTTCATTCTCAGGCCGCCTTGATCGCCCGCTTTCAAAATGGCGATGGGGGCGACCTTCCGTAGGATAAAGGCTGCAGCAACGGTGAGGCCAAAAGTCAAATCCTTGCCTCTTTGCAATAGACAATTGCAGGCATCAACGCGCCAGCCGCGGACAGGACTTTGGGACCCACCGGGGAAAGAAATCACGCTGAGGAGCCCGGCAGGACCGCTAAAAGCCTGCGAGGTCAGCCGTTCAGCCAATAGTCACCGTCAGCCAGCTCTCTTCCTGCATTCCGCGGTAGTCCTTGAGATAACGGAATTTCTTTTGAAGCTCTACGCCGGCGGCCTCAAGTCGATGACCGACATCGTGGAAGTCTTGTCCTTAAACGACGATTTCGACCAGCTCGCCGAAGACGCAAGAAAACGTGCGCCATAATGGCGCTTTTTTCGAAAATTTGCTGTCTCCAATTATGAGTCATTTTGGCGCATTTGGTCCCTCCCAAGGAAGTCCTGTTGCGTGAAGCTCAAGTTGCATGTCACTTTTAATCAATTGGTTAAATAAATTCAACGTCAATTTGGCATGTTTGAAGCTATTTCCAAACCTGTAAGAAAACCAACCAACTATGAACATTATACGATACACAAAACCTGAACCAACCGTTTGGTCGCCATTCGACCGGCTTTCCTCGTTGAGGGAGTTGCTTGATTCGGCCTATCAGCTTGCGAGTTCGAGTCCCGGGACAACGTCCGGATGGGTGCCATTGCTCGACGTGTTTGAAGACGTCGATAAAGTCACCGTCGTGCTTGAGGCGGCGGGAATGAAGTCCGGAGACTTCGACCTGTCCTTGCACGATGGAGCGCTGACGATTTCCGGCGAGCGCAAGGCGGAGGTCGAAAACCGCGAGGGCGAGAGCTTCCGTAGCGAAAGGAGCTTCGGGGCTTTCAGCCGGACGGTGACACTGCCCGCGCCCGTCAAAGGGGATGAGGTCAAGGCGACCTACACCGATGGGGTGTTGACGGTCACTCTGCCGAAAGCGGAGGAAGCGAAACCGAAGAAGATCTCGGTACAACTGAACTGAACCATTGTACCCCGGGCGGGCATGCCCGTCCCGGGGTGCCACCAATCCAACCAACAAATTCTATGAGCACATTAAAAACCCAAGAGAAAGCGCCTGAGGCGCACCGTGTGGAGTTCGTCACACCGCGGGCGAACCTTCACCAAAATCATGAGGGATACACCCTCGAAATCGAAATGCCCGGAGTCGCGAAGAGCGGCGTGGAGGTCACTGTCGATGACGGCAAGCTGACGCTCGTCGGTCATCCGGCGAAGGAGGAACAGTCCGCGCGCAGGGTTTACGCCGAGCGTTCCGGATTTTCCTACCGGAGGGTCTTTGACCTGGACCCGAGCATTGATGCCGCAAAGATTTCGGCATCGATCGATCAGGGACTGCTTACCGTGAAATTGCAGAAAGCAGATGCGGCCAAACCACGCAAGATCACGGTCGGATAAGTCGCAAGCGAGGCACTGGTTTGGCCAGCAACACATGCTCACAATTCTTTTTCCAAGTTGTTTGCAGCTTCAGTCCCAGTGCCTCGCTGAATGACTTTTCGCTGCGAAAAGTCTGTCAGATTCCTTGAGGGAGGTGAGAGCAAGCGGGAAGCAAAACTCAACCGCAGCGGATTTCAACTCTCAAGGAATCTACGGGGTCCGACCCCCCGGATCGGCGATTCTCAGACAGCGACGAGGGAGGCTTCGCTAAATTCCCTGTTAAGTGATTCCGCAAGCCGGTCGGCTTGGCGGGCTTCCCCGCGTTCGAAGAGAAAGCGGTGGCGCTCGCCCCCGGGTTGTCCGAGTTCGAGCATTTCGGACAGGAACTTCGATGAGCGTTTGGGCTGGGAATTTGCTGCCGGGATATCCACGACGAGGGGACCGCGCCAACGCGGGGCGACGAAGAAAAGGTTGTCCGGTTCACACGCGAAACGAACAAGCCATCCGCGGTAATATTTCGGCAGGCGGGGT
>JBGSSC010000179.1:0-4637 GCA_041737265.1 Terrimicrobiaceae bacterium
ATCCAAGGAGGAATCTCGACGCCACCTTCAACCAGCAGGCAACGAACGCGGTGTTTGCCAAGTATCGGCATGACCGTGGCTTTGCGAAGATTCTTGGAGTCCAAAAACAAGGTGGCCGCTTTGCACGGGCCGGCGGGATGATGGACGAGAAAGGACGCCTGCGTGGCCCGGTGCGCGCGAACGTCAACGCTGGCATTCCACAGGGCGGCAATGTTTCCCCCGAAGGAATGATGGGCGTGATGCAGGGCAACTCGCATGGCGTGAAAATAATCAAAACGCACCGTGTGCAGGGGCGGGTGGAACAGGCCCCATCCCACGGAAACACAGGCAAACGCGGTGAAATCGAACCGTAGGAAGGGCTTATGGTTACTGGAAGACGGGACCACGATAAGGATACCGCGTATACCCCGGCTGCGCAGGATGCGCCCCAGCGTATCGCGGTTCTGGTCTGACAATGCAAATTCGTCGACTTTGTAACCTAACTCTTCGGCGTGGGTGTGAATCCCGCTTTGGATCTGCCGCAGGCGCTGGTCCGATGTCCGGCCGGGAACCCTGTCTCCCCAGAGGAGCCCGAGGTTGCCTTTGAATTGTCCGCTATTGCGGCGACGGATTGAGGACATGAGTTCCCCAACGTGGGCATTGCGCACATAGCCAAGCTGTTCCGCAGCACGCTGAACCAACCGCCGGGTTTCCGGGCGAACAGCCAAATCATCGCGCAGCGCACGGGAAACGGTGGCGATGGACATTCCTACCGCGTTTGCGATATCTCTGATGCCGGGCATGGGTGAACTCATTGCAGAGCTCAAGCCTGCCCACAATTCCAAACCACTTCACGATGTCACCGGTCTCCGCTTGCCCAGGGGGCTTGAAGCAACGGATTCCCGCCCGATTAATTTTTTTTCAGGAGGCCGGGGAGGGAGAGTTCGTTGATGGACATCGGGTGTTGTTGTGCGAGTTTGGCAAAGTAGGCGTCCCGGTTGAGCTTTGCACGTTGCTCGCGGAGCGCATCGACGATCCGGGGTTTGACTTCATCGAGCGACGGAGTTCGTGCATCCCTGACATCCAGCACCTTCACGATATAAAAGCCGTCATCGAGTTGGACGGGAGCAGTCACTGCGCCCTTTGCGAGGGGTTCGACGACCTTGCGAACCTCCGGTTGCAGGGCGTCGGCGGCGAGCCAGCCAACGGCCCCTCCCCGGACGGCCGCCTGTTCACCGAAGGAATTGGCCACCTCAAGAAAATCCGCTCCCGGGGCTTTCAGTTTGGCCTGGATCTGGTCGAGCAATGCCTTGGCTGCCGCGGCCTGTACCTTGTCGGCATTTGCACCCTGCGGAATGAAGATCTGGGCCAATTCAAATTGCTTGGGAATGCGCATCTCCGCCTTGCGGGCCTCATAGATCTCGGCAACTTCCTTGTCCGAGGGGAACCCTGCCGGCGGACGGGTGACTTCTTCCAGATAAGATTCCAAAACCACCGCTTCCTGAACCTTCTCGACGCGTTCCGCGACATCCGGGCGTTTGTCCCAGCCTGAGGCAAGGGCCTCTTTCATCAACACCCTGCGGAGTATGATGCTGCGGACGGCTTGATTCAGCAGCCCCGGGTTCTCTTCGAGCGCTTTGCGTTCGCGATCCGGGATGTCTTGAAAAAACGGCGCAAGCGTCGCGGCGGTGACTTCCTCGCCAGAGACGCGGGCAATAATGCCTCCCTCTTGGGCATTGAGTGTTGTCACGCAGAGGGCAACGGAAAGTGCAGAGATCAGAAGGGTTGATTTCATTGGTGTGTTAGTGATGGTTGGATTTTTAGCCGCAGATGAACGCGGATTTTCACAGATTATTTTGCGAAATCTCCACTCAGGAAATGCAGATGCATGCGCCCTTCCTGAAGGCGGGCTCACATTGATCCAATTTCTTATGCATCGGTATTGATCTGTGAAAATCCTGTTAATCTGTGGCTGAACCGCCTGCTGGTTTTTGGGTTCACGGAAAAGGGTATTCCCTCCATCAGGCAGGTTCGGCCGATGGCCACCGGGTTCCGTCCCCGCCCTTTTTGGGTTTCACGGGGCTTGGCTTGGGGGTTGGAGAGGGTTTGGGGGATTGGGCCGATTTTGGCATGGGTGTGGGTTCTGCCGTGGGCTGCGGGGAGGGAGACGGGGCCGCCTGGGGCTTTTTCTTTTGCCCGGGAATATTTTCCTCGCGGATGCGGGCTGCCAGAAGTTTGTCCTGGCCGTCCTGGGCGAGGTTCTGAAGTTTCACTTTGGTATTTCCGACAAAGGGTTCGCGCGCCAGCAATGCGTCTCCGAACCAGAACTTGTCGTAACGGTCGATGACTTCCATGCCGACTTTGTACATTTGGATGTTTTGAATGCGTTGCTCGGAAACCAAACGTTCGAGGACGATGATTTGCCCGGCCTTTTTTGCGCTGTCGGCTTCCGCCTTCCGGGCGCGCTCGATGGTATTGTTGAAATCGATGCGCCATTTGTCGAGGGCCGCGGTGTTTCCGAGAATCGTGGCATCACGTTCCGAGAGCTTTGCGTTGAGATCTGCAATCGTGTTGGCCGAGGCATTGCGTTCAGCCATGAGGTCATCTCCGGATTTTTTGAGTTCGCCCTTAAGTTTGTCGATTTCCTGTTTGTTGGCAATCTCGGTGGCCTGCAGCGCTGCGATTTGACCCTGGGCGTCGCGCAATTGCATCATGGTGCTGCGCAGTGCTTCACGCAGTTTGGAAACCACTTCGTCTTCCTCCTGGGCGTGGAGCGGAGTGATCGCGGCCAGAGCGAGGAGAGCAGGATAGAGCAGGCGTTTCATTAGAATTCTCCGTTGAGGTCGATTTGGAAGATGTTCACGTTGTATTGCGGGCCGGCGATGCTGTCGGAACCCATCCACCGGGCCCCGATCCAGACATTGGGCGCGAGGGCCACGAAGCCGGCGACGGTGAAGCCCTGCATGTTTGTGCCGCCCAGGCCGAAGTCCGAGTCGTTGAATCCGTCAACGACCGAATCCGAGCCGATCCAGCGATAAGCAAAGTGGCCGCTCCAGTCCCAGCGCTTTTTGTATTTTGCATGTCCGACCCGCAGCTCGACAAGCCATGCATACGGGCTGCCTTCGTATTGGCCGAGGAAGTCGTCGATATTGTTGGGGTCGATGGCACCGCGGTTGTTAACCGCGATGGCGTTGATATCTGTCTCGTTCCAGGCAAGGTTCGCCACGAATTCCCCGGTAAGGGAAATTTGGATGGGTTCAAAGCCGTTGTATTCCAGCTTGGCAGTGAGCGCCAATTCCTGAAACTGGGTTGCAAGGCCGTAGTATTGCCACTGGTTGATTGCGCCGAAGTCGTTGCTGGCGTCGGGCACGATGTTACGGATCGGGAAGTAGGTGTTGCCTTTTTGTGCAAAAAGCGGGCGGCTGTTGTCGGTATCTCCCGCATCGCTCTGGGTGAGCGGGGTGAAGGGACTCGAGAGTTTCCCCTCGATGTTGTAGAAGTGGTAGTATGCGGCGCCGAACTTCAAGTTCCACTTGTCTGCGAACTCCCAATCAAACCCCCCCTGCGCCGCGAACAGGTATTTGTCATAGCTGGTGTATTTTGCGGGTTGGTTGCTCGGAAAGTTGAATGCCGTGTTGTAAACCGGGAATGCGCCGCCGGTGAGATAGGGCCGGAATCCGGGCAACACCTCATACTTGATTGTTGCTGCGAAACCATCGAACTGCAGGTCGTCATCCCAAATCAGGTTGGTCGAGAAAAACGGATTCCCGAAGCGGCCGGCGATAATCTCGAAATTGCGTCCGGGCTCTCCCCATGCCTTCCACTTGAGATAGGCCCGGTCGATCCAGACTCCATATTTGCTGAAGTTGCCATTGGGCGAGCCGAGGGTCTGGTTGGTGGAGACCGGTGAGTTGTCGTTGCCGGTGGCAAGACGAAAGCCCATTTGGAAGCCGTCATCCATATCCACGACGAGACCAAGTCGGGCACGGACCCGGAAGCGGTAGCGGTCCTGATCGGCGTTAAGTTGTGGTGCGAATTGATTGCCGGTGACATCGAAGGGAGAGCCTTGGTTGATTGCATTGAAATCGGGAAAGGCACCCGTGGAGTCGTTGCCGGTGGGAAAGACATCCCCCTCAAACCGCACGCGCAGATCGCCGTAGGGATTGATCCGCGAAACCCACTTGGGAAGCACGTTCAGGTCTTTGAAGGGTTTGCGGCCGATCTCGTCCATGAGCTCCATCTTGATATCCTCTTTGATCTGCGTTTTGACAATTTCCGGTATGAAGGTCACACGCACGTCCTCCTCGGTGGGGGCACCCACCGCCTGCTCGATCGCGAACTGGTCGGAGGCCGCTTGGGCGGCCGCGATCTGGGCGACCGCAAACATATCCGCCTGCGACTGGGCCCGCGCCACCTCGGCTTCCGCCTCGGCCTGTTTGATCATGCCCGCAGCATCTTCCTTGGTTAGGATCCCGCGCTGAACGAGCTTGTTGATGAGGTTGATCGTTACGCTTTGGGATGGCGGAATCGAGGGCCCGCCAAGAGCTTCGGGAGGGGCAAGGTTGATGGTTTCTGTGCCCACAAGGATGTCCTCCCCTGCTCCCGCTGGAGTTGGCAGAGGCCCCTCGGGGCCCGGACTCGGAGTTGGTGTTGGTGTT